>CALETF010000028.1 GCA_937920005.1 uncultured Candidatus Altimarinota bacterium | reverse complement strand
GGGGTCAGATATTCTGTCACACGACCAAGAGTATGTTTTAGAGGTAGTTCTGTATTTTCACGTGAGCAATAGATTTGATAATCAAAGTTTGATTTTTTTGACCAATCTTCCAGTTGATCCTGATAAAAAACATCCTTTAATTCACGTACACCAAAGAGGAAAAAAGTTTGCAGATTGGAGTTTGCAGATTGGAGTTTTCTCAACATAAAGTACAACGGTGCAAAACCTGTTCCTGTCCCTATAAATACTTTTGGGAAAGAAGTTTCTTGGAGAACAAACCGCCCCATAGGACCCCATATTTGCATGGTGTGACCAAGAGACTGGTCACAAATAGCAATACTTCCACCTTTTCACTCAGGAAGACGCTTTATGATAAAAAATATACTCTTTCACTCTGCCCAACTCACAGAATAAGAACGTCGAAGCTTTGGTTCTCCAGCGGTATCACAGAGGAGAAATTGTCATGGCAAAAGAGGGAGAGTATCGTCTGAAACATACTCAAGCTCATACACATCATGTGTAAGTTGTTTTCTATTTGTGAGAGTCAAGGATATTGGAAGTGTAGCCATTGAAAACAAAATTATAGAGAGTACTATAGAGGAAATTCTTTTTTTACCAAACATGAAACACTTCGTCGCCCTCATAAGCCTCTTTGCAATCTTCTCCACATACGCCCTTACCGGAGCAGCTCAAGTAAAAGTAGAATGACTCTATGATACCTATAGGTCACGCTATCTGAAACCTCTTACGCCAGCACAACAAGTAGAAAATCTCACTCGTATAACGACAGCGCTTGAGACATACAAAAATAAACCGACTGTCAGTCAACCACTTCGAGATATGGTGAGTTATCTTGAGCACTTATTTTGTCATACAAAGAGTCTCATAACAGGATACTATTGTGAAGATAATTATTACACTCCTACACTGCTTACAACGAACAAAAAAGATCTCACTCTGACACAGATGCGTGATTTACTCATTGAAGAACATAGTCGACGCAGGATAGAGAGAGGACTCGGCACACTCAAACAATCTGAAATACTGAACACTATAGCGCAGAGATACGCAACTGAGCTCTGCAAAACAGGAGAAATAACACACACATTAAATGGAAGTACGCTCGAACAACGATACAAAGATGGTAACTACAAATACACATGGGGATGAGAAAATCTCGGTCTTGGACAAGAAAACATCATGGAGCTCCTTGACCAACTCACGACCAGTATCGGCCACAGAGAAAACATGTACCAAGAAGAATTCACAGAAATAGGCCTCGGGCAATGTGAAGGTATATGGGTCCTCAATTACGGTACTCCATAAAAAAACCATCAAATATTTTACTCCCATAAAAAAATATGATAGAGTAACCATATGACTCAGATAGTCACTCCAGAACTACCAGAAAAGGCAAAATTGCTCAAAAACTTCTACAATGTCGTAGGGGTATATGGAGCAATTTGGATTATTTTCCATCTTACCAGCGTATTTTTCTTCGGTTTTATAGTCTGATCTCCGCTTCTGGTCGGTATATTCTTGGGTATAGGAAATATCTGGTCCATGGTAATCGACGTGCCTCTCGGAACCATTCAACGACATGTTGCATCAAAAACAATGCTTGCCATAGCAAACGCTCTCATGATCGTTGCAGCCGTTATATTTTTGTATCTCGTGCGCACTGTCGATGAACTTGGCTTTAGTTTTAGTGGAGGGATTATCGAAATTACACGAACATTTCTCAGCACAGGAATCAATTTTACCCTCTTGCTTACAGTCGGAATACTGTATGGAACAGTCAAAGAAATCTATGATATAACCACTATTTCGTACCTTCTCAACCACGTAGATCCTTCAGAATACGACACATCTCTCTCAAAAAACAATATTGCTATGGGTGTCGGTTCGGTCACAGGAGTACTCTTATCAATCGTTATTCTCTCTCTCCGTACCGATTCAACTCAGCTCATCCTCTTTGTTCTCATTTTTTTGATTGTGTGTGTTGGACTTTTTATCCAGAATTATTTCGATAATTCACACGAAGTATTTAATCTCGGGGCAGTAAAAAACCTCCATATCGTTGAAAAAACAAAAAATATGGAAGAAAATACGGCTTCTTATCTCAAAAATACAGTGAGCACCATGGATTTCCAGAAATTGAAATGATCCATGGATTATATCATCATGAAACCAAAAGAGATCACTCAGGAACTCGATTGGTGAGATATAATTAGCAAAACAAAAGTCGAATACAAAATGCTCTATAAACTCGTATTTGAAAAGGCTTCTTTTGTTCCTATCTTGCTCTGGTCAACAGGAGGAATACTCCTCTTTGGATGCTGGGATACAATAGTAACGACATTTTTTGTAACCTTTCTCGACGAAGCACTCAAGAATTCATGAATACAAAATATTATTCGAAGCGGTTTCATACTGATTGGTGTATTGGCTATACCAGCCTATGCACTACAAATGTTTTGGATAAAACAGGCAAATACTTATGGTAAGTTCAATATCATTACCTTGGGTATTTTTCTCTCAGCTATAGCACTTTTTGGGCTCGCTATTGCTGGAAATTTTGAGAATCTCATCGGTCTCATTATCGTCGTCGGTCTCGGAATGCTCAATAGTACTGGCTATGCCGCTGGATACCCTATGAGTCAGTCTATTTTTGCTGATGAATATAACAAATCATATGCTCGAGTCACAGAATCAAATGTGATTAATGCAGACGTCTCAGCGGCACCCATGAAAATCCTCAATAACTTTGCCAATGCCATAGGTCTGATATTTGGTGGAGCACTCATCTCTTTTGTTGGTTTTTCAGGCATGTTTATCGTCTACGGAGCAGCTGTACTGACATGGGGAATCCTCAGTATCAAGAAAAAAGTCTCCTGGAAGCTCGAACAGGGCTAAAAAACATGCAAATTTTTGCTATCGCGAAAAAGATGTGATACGCTAATCGTATATGTCACTGATATACGATATACATCCGAAAAAAACAACCAAAGAACCTGCTAAAATTGTTCATGAAATATTTGATTCAACGCATGACATCATCGATTGGGCAAAAAAAGAAGAAATAAAAATCGAAAAAAAGCACAGATGGCTCAGAAACATACGAAGTATGGTTCATTTTGTATTGCTCACAAGCCTCCTTTTTGTCATACTCCTTCTCCTCTCAAACTGGTCAGCATATAGCGCTTTTGCGAGAGCCATGCTCGCACCAGATCAACTCGAACAGGAACAACAGGCTATGGAGGGTGGTCTCGCAAATACTGAGATAAAAAGCCATACCAATGCTCGCGATGCACGAGAAGAGCGCCGAAAAAAAGTTCTCCAAAGACAAATGGAAAAAAGCCAAGGAAATACTCCTGAACTTGGGGCATCATATTTTGACCAAGATATCTCTCGGGTGAGCTTATCTGTGAATATTGCACCTTATGAAGACAGGATTATTATCCCAAAAATTGGTAAAAATATCCCTCTCGTCAATGTCGAACATCATGATGCGGATAGTTCAAACGAATGGCACAAGATATTTATGAAAGAGCTGGAAAATGGTATCATAAAATATCCTGGTTCAGCAGATCCTGGAGAATCAGGAAACAGCTTCATTTTTGGTCATAGTTCCAACTATCCATGGGCAAAAGGAAACTATAATGATGTTTTTGCTCTCCTCAATGAACTCGATGCAGGAGATGAAATTATCGTATTTTTCAAACAAAAGAAATTTGTCTATGTCGTAAAAGAAAAAATTATCGTCAAACCTGGTCATGTTTCATCTCTTGCTGGAGATGAGAATATGAAACGCATGACACTCATGACCTGTTGGCCACTCGGAACCACTCTCAATCGTCTCCTCGTCGTCACGGAACTCAAAAGTACTACCGAAAACATCTAATTATGAATGCCATTCTCACATCTTTTATAGAAAAAATGTATTGGATAGATGTCAGTACAGTCCTTGTCATCGTATGAGTCTGGTATCTCTATATACTTATTCGATCAAAAAAAGTCACCGAGAAAAATAAAAAATATAATCAAGAGCTCTACGCTATGCGTGCAGAGATATATACAGAATACGAGAAAAATTTCTTTCTTTAGTCAATATACTCTTCTTCTGAAGAAGAAAAATCAGGAAGAAAAAAGTGATATACCGACGAGTGTCATTCAAAGCCATACTCCATCCAAGCGTATGAAATGCTTTGAGTCATCTGAAATGGTGTCAATATTTGACGTTCAAGAAGGGTGACGATAAAGTCTGTTTCACTTCCCACATCAACACACTGAACTATACCCATCCTCACAGCCTGCTGGAGAGCACGAAGATCTCGAGGAGAACGAAGTGGAGGGATAGTAGCATAGTATGGGCAAGAAGAGTCGTCTTTTTGCCGAAGAAATGCCTTGTCTTTTTCACACCAAAGCAAATGTCGTAAGGAAATACTTATCGTGAGAAATTCGTTCGGCGGAATAATGTAGTTTTTTGCAAGCTCATCTTCATAACCAAGAGCAGCATAGTACGCTCGAATCAACTCAATACTTTCGATACATGAGAGGCCATCAATATGGATACGACGAGGATTTTTAGAAAGAGAATCCAGAACATCAGCCACAAACTGCACCTCATCATGGCGAGGATATTTTTGACACCAATCATCATATCCTTGTGCTCTTTCTCATGAAGGAGAAATACGAAAAATTTCTCCAGAAAAAAGACTATAATCAGGAGAAAAAACAGGAAAAGAAAAAACATTTCATTCGTCTTTCCAAACAATACTTCATTGTTCTGCGAACCACATATCTAGTCTGATACAGTAGAAGTACGTCTATAGTGCATCCAGTCAGTGTAGAAAATATGAAGTATGGAAGCAAGAGGAATAGCCAAGAGAACACCAAGAGCACCACCGAGAGCAGCACCAACAAGAGTCACAATCAAGATATAGAGGGACGAAAGACTGAGTGTACGACTCATAACGAGTGGGACCATAATATTGCCTTCAAGCTGTTGAAAGAGGATATAGAGACCAATAACGCCAGCAATAGCCCACATACTAACATCAGGACTCACGAGAACCATGAGAAACGCTGGAACAAAAGCAATAATAGGACCGAGATATGGGACAAATTCCATCGCACCAGCAATAAGAGCAAGAGAAAAAATATGATTCACAGGGAGTCCCATAAGCTGAGCTATGAAGAGACCAATGAGGTTCACAGAAAACATGAACGCGGCGAGAATGAGCTGCCCGCGGAGCCATGCATGAATAGCTCCAGATATAGCTCGCTGACGTCCACGGAAATAGTGCCCCAACTCTGAAGGTAAAATAGTCAAAAACCAATGAATAAATGCCCGACGTTCGAGAATAATGAAGAATGTCAGGAGTAAGAAAAGCGTAAATGTTGTCACCGCAGAAGTAACACCGGAAGCAAATGAGAGACTCACAGTTGAGAACTGACTCGCCCCATTTTGCACAAAATCTTTTATAGTATCGATATTGCCAACCAGATTATTGATAAGTATCTGTGTTCTATTTTCATCAGTAATAAAAGCTGTAATACTCGGTATATCTATTTGTTTTCTAATAAGAACTTCTGCATTAAATGGAAGTGTATCAAGAACTGGAAAACCAGCTTTTGCTTGTTGTTCAATAGCCGTAACAGATCGAACAATGTAGGATTTAGAATCCTCGGCAAGACCAACAAAAACAGGGATAATAGAGACAATGAAGAGCGAAACAATCAAAAACACACTCATAAAAGTAATGAGAATACCCAAAACATCAGGACATTTCCAACGACGAAGCTTCACGACAAATGGTCAGAGAAGTAAAGCAAAAAAACATGATATCAGAAAGAGTCCTATCAAATCTCGAAGCAAATACACCATCCATAAGAGAAAAAGTGTGGTCACAATGATGACAATATACGAGATGAATTGTCGTGTTGAGGAAGAGATAAGCGATTTCATAAAAATAGTATATCAAAATAGGTCTTTTTGTGCATACATACGCTGTTTTTTCAGAACATAAATAATTGACTTTTTATAAAAAAAAATCATGGAGCAGTTTTTGTGCAGGCGAATTTGTAAAAATAGAAAAACACTTACTATTACAAGACATGCTAAAAAAAGAATTCGACATACGTTTTTTCCTCTCCTGCGGACTGACGATTATTGGCTTTCTCGTGAGCATAACAGTATTTTCGATATTTTATAAAGCATATTTTTATCAACCATACCCAGAAGCACGGACCATTTCATGAGAAGTACAGCAAGTGAATTTCATAGCTGTAGGTGATATTATGCTCTCTCGCAATGTCGCACGGCATGCTGAGAAATGAGGTGGCCCTCAATGGATTTGGTCAAATATTCGTGAATTTTTACAAAAAAGTGACTTTAATTTCTGAAATCTCGAATCACCAACCAATGGCACAAACGTCTATTCGTATCAAAAAGTCATGGTATTCAACGCAGTACCGAGTCTCGTAAATAGTTTGTGAGAAATGAAATTTCGCATACTCAATCTCGCGAATAATCATGCACTTGATCAAGGAGAAATAGGGCTTACCACAACCCAGAAATTCCTTGCCAATAGAAAAATAGGCTTTGCAGGAACAGGACAAACACTTGAACAAGCCTGGACACCAGAAATAGTCGAAAAAAATGGTATCAGAATAGCCTTTCTTGGCGCATCTTATGCGGCATACAACGATGATGGAACACGAATCAATAATCGTATCGCTCGTATGCAGGATCAAAAAAGTCTCGCTGATGCTATCAGTAAAGCCAGAAATCAGGCTGACTTTGTCGTCGTGAGCATGCACGGTTGAGAAGAATACACGAGAAAACCAACAGCACTTCAAGAAGATTTTGCAAAAAAATCAATCGATCTGGGAGCTGATATAGTCATTGGCGCTCATCCACACTGGACCCAAGGAATTGAACTCTACAAAGGCAAATACATACTCTACTCTCTTGGGAACTTTGTTTTTGACCAAGAATTTAGTCCAGAAACAAAAAATGGTCTCGCAGCACACATATTTGTCGAAAAATCACACGACATAACTCGTCTCAATCGTATAGAACTTCATCCTATCCTCATAGAAAACTACGGACAACCACGACTCATGTCAGGAGAGGCAAAGAAAAAAGCACTCACTGACATCAATCAAACAAGTGATATACTGAGATAATCATATGCCCCCTCTCGAAACTCTCTTCCAAAAATACCAAATTCATAGTCTTGATGAATGCGATTCAAAAAATTTCGCTCAGATATGTAAACAATGCGAATATGACTTCCTGTGAAAATGATTTTTTTCACGTGCATTTCGCATCCGAGATACAGAGTGGGTCATCAAAGAATGACGTTGGGACATAGATATACCTCTTATTTTTGGAACAAAAAATATCCATGGGCAACCACTCCAAAAACTTCTCAGCCCCTTTTCCTACAAATTTTTACCAACAAAAGAAGAAGCTTGGAGACAATATCAAGAATACCTCCTCCTCGTACGATATTTTTGATTTTTTGATGATGCATATGAATACTATCCAGACTATGAAGCCATAACACATTTTCAAAATGGTCTCCGATGGAATATAGAAATATTTTGAAACATTCTTCATGCGCGCTTTGATATAAATATGCTTGAGATCGACGACAATTTCCCACGATTTCATAATTTTCTCCCGCGAGAATATATGGGCTATGGGGCATCTATCTCAAAAGAAAATAAAAATAAAAAAACATCCTATATAGCACAAGAATTTATACGATGAGTGCCATTTTCTGAGAAGAAAATCGAAGACCTCAGCAAAGAAGAATTAAAGCAGGTATACCTCCTCTGCATACTCATCCTGATCTGTTATGTCCAAACAGGGAAAATACCAGATACGAGACCAACGAGCGATCCAAAACACTGGGGACAATGGTTCCTCCATACAGAAAATATCTTTGTCACTGAATCACAGGGTATCAAAATGGTCGACACACGATGGCTCTGGGACGTCGATGGTAACATCATCAAACGAGGCATCATGATACCAGAGCTCATCCTCCAAAGCGTCATACGCGCTACAAAAAAAATAGGAAAAATACTCAGCTAAAAAATAAAAATGAGCGAAAGATAGGTTGTCTCTTTGAAAAAGAAACTTTTTTCTGAATAATAATCACATGTTTGCATTTTATATTTTGACATTTGGTATATTTTTGGCGCTTCTCGAGATAGAAATAGAAGGAGAACATGGATGGGCAAAACATCTCCCAACTTGGAGAAAAAATAGAACATCGTCCCTCTGATTTTTTCGAAGTATCACCGGATATCACACTATTTTATTTCTGATGATACTTTTTTTGAATCATATCGTCTACATAGGATTTTTTTGATGGACAGACTTCACAGACGAAATGATGATACTCGCGTTCCATCTTGTACTGATTATCTATTGGGATTTTCTTTGGTTCGTGATGAATCCACACTTTACGTACAAAAAATTTAAACAAGAGCATATTCCGTGGTACACCGACTCAGAATGGATAGCAGGATTTCCGATAGACTATTGGTACGCTCTTGGTCTCGCTGGCACACTTGTATGATTCCGTTTCTTAATTGATGGGGCTCACACAATTATAGATCAATTCTTGATGACAGGACTCGTCTGAGGACTTATCTGGATAGGACTCATTTTCGTGAGTCCACTGTATCATAAATGGTATCATTTTATGCGTCGATAGTATGTCATTACTCAAAAAAAATATCGCAAACGGGATTACTGGTATTGGTATAATCATAGGTATCATAGCCTGCGTTCTGGTCATAAAACAACCCTCATGGTTGTGGTCAGAAATACTCCTCGCAGGAGCACTCATCACCGATGCACTCGACGGGAAAGCAGCACGAAAATTTGGCAGCACAAAAGCAGGACCTTATCTCGATGATATTGCTGACTTTATCAATTTCGGCCTTCATCCAAGTCTCTGGATATGGCTCATCACGGGGAGCGCGCCTCTCGCCGCGCTCTATCTCTGTGCGATTTTTTACCGTCTCGTTCGTTTTACTCTCAAAAAACAAGATACTAAAAACTACTTTCTTGGTCTCCCTTCTCCAGCATCAGCAGTGTGAGCATTGTGAGTGATGATGGTACATTCAGAACCATCTGTTCTTATGATTTCACTCGGCATGATTGCGTTTCTGAGCATCTCACACATACCGTGCATTCACGTGATGAAAACCACATGGATAAGTAGAAATATCATAACACTGTTAGTTGCCAGCTGTCTCCTTCCTTGGGTATATGGTGGCGATCTCTTTGCATTTGGTCTCGCACAAACAGTTCTCGTACTCAGCTACATACTCGTATCCATTACGACACTTCTCATACCACATTATGTTCTTCGCTAATCTCCTCCAGATATTTCTGATTTTCACACCTGCCTTTGTGGCCAATGCAGTCCCCGTAGTGGCAAAAAATATTCCATATATACGACAGTTCTCGAGGCCAATACAGACAACATGGTTTGGTAAAAATAAAACGGTAAGAGGTCTTATTACTGGAGTGTTAGGAGGCATGCTTACTGGGCTTCTATTATTTATTCTCAGAGGCGTGTTTGTCTCAATACTTCCTGTTTATAGTGATTATTTCAATCTGTATTCAAGTTGGCCTGGAGCAGCTTTTCTGGGAATCTGGCTCGGACTCGGAGCGCTCGTAGGTGATATGACAAAGAGTTTTTTCAAACGTCGCATGGGAATAAAACCAGGAGCGATGTTCCAACCATGGGATGGTATCGATTATATGCTCGGAGCAATTATTTTTATGCTTCCTTGGTACAACGGAGGTCTCGTGGAATATATTTTTCTCCTCATCATTTGACCTCTTTTAAGCCTCCTCATGAATAGCTGCGCGTATCGAATAGGTTGGAAAGAGTGCTGGTACTAATTTCTCTGTCCGAGTATCGTTCCAACAGTGACTTCGAGCTCTTCTTTTTGAAGAGTTTTTTCAAGAAGATGGGATGACCATTGGATTCTATTTTTCTGGAAAACAAGAAGAAGGGCTGATCCTCCTAATTGAAAATATCACTTCTCTTCACCACGAATAAAGATATCACCAGGTAGTTTACAATTCATAATCGAACCTACATTCGTCGCACCCACTTCGAGCCACAATACATCACCAAAATGTTTGGTTTGGAGTCTCATGAGATGAGATTTATTGTGTATCCATAAGCCTGTATCCAGCACGCTTTGGTCAACAGAATACAGAGGACCATCACGATCAGTAGATGACATGATCTCCCCATCGTCAATAAAATGAAATCGATGATAATCGGAGAACCTGAGTCGACAAAAACACACATCACCATCCTCAAAATCTGCTATATCTGGTCAGAATATATCAACGAGCTTTGCCTTGTATCCTTTGATGCAATATTCATCGGTGACAGAAATACCTGGGAAAATTTCTACACACGCATCAGCAGGACTACCAAGTGATGTTTCTGCTGGAAAAGAAAGAGGGGATAATTTTTTACGACGGATAAAAAAGTCATTAAGTGTAGAAAAACCACCATCCGGAACACTATAGGAGTCGAGAGATATGTTGTAGAGATGAGAAAGTGGCCTAATGAGAAATCGCGAACATGAACTCTGAAATACTCAGCCCATTATTCGTGAAAAAAGCCGACTTCGAAATACCCATAATATTGGTGACAGGAGACGAACATGATAGATATACCAGAGAATTCACCGTTTCATACGAGAAGAATACGATAAACCTCTGAGAATCAATATTTATTTCTCGCCTCTTAGGAAAAAAACAGATCGTCGCATCATATCAACAATCCTATGGAAATGTTTATCTTCTACGAGTGAAGAGGATATTTCTAGGTCGAGTATTTGCCGCTCATATACCTCAAGATGCTCCAGAGCATCAGATCGAAATGTATCTATAATTGACTCTATTTCGAGAGGATCAGTTATGCTATCACGGTACACCTGATTACAGTTTGCATAAAACGTATGCATCACACCCATGATTCCTTCAAGAATTTCAGAAAATGTCTTATGTAAATTTTGAATTTGTAAGACGTTTTGCATCGATGTGATGAGTCCATTAATTTCAGATAATTGATGCTTCATATTCGCTTGCATTCATTTTTTATTCATGAGTTTTCTCCTGAGAAGATCGATTTCTATTGAGAGCTGTTCTAGAGCATTCGTTAAGAAAGTAACATGTTTCGGTGCCAGAATAAGTGAACCGCGACGATGTAATGCGAGCTGATGAAGGATATAATATCCTATCATCATCTTCCGTTCGAGAGATCGCTCACGCAAAAGCCTCATATCCTCTCAAAAAACATGTGACTCACTCATATCGTATTCTTCTATCTCTTCGATGGAGACAAAAGTAAATCGAAACAATGGCCACTCTTCTTCTTGGAATTTTTGAGGAGTAAAAGGCAATAAAGCCTTTTCACTCGGAGAAAGCTCAAACTCTTGAAGAGCTTGTTCTCGCTGTTGGAAATAATTCCAATGAATAGCCTGGGAAAACGATGATTCTCCTTCGTCTTCAAGAGGAAGAAGTTGATTTGATAAATAAAATTCATGACAGAGACCATGTATATCACGTTTGAGAGCATGTATATCCTGAGCACACCGCTCGATATGAGCCATTATATTTTCTTGTTCTTGTGTTTCTCGAGCAGAGAAGAGTTCAAGGAGGTACGTATTTCGTTTTTCAAGCATATTAAGAAGTGCATTGTGGAGCTTCTCAAGACGTTCTTGGGCCCATTGTTTATTCACCACTGATATAATTCGATTATGTGTCATATCAATATGCCCTTCTGTGCCATACTCAGAAGGCAAGCTAAAATCAGTAAATTTCTGACCTTTCTCCTCAACAGGCAAAAGTTTTAAGACGCCAAAAATAGTCCACAGTATTCTCTCAAGCACATCTGGAGGTAGTTTAATAACAAAATACCCTTCTATTTTTGGATTAGATTCGTGAAAAAGTACACTTACAGCAGCATTAACAGCTTTTACCAGTATATCAAGAGTAGTATCTTCATATTGAAGAAGATTATCATATATGAGAGGAGTTTGAAAAGGAAATAAGTCAGGGACTTCTCCTTGATGTTTCATATAAGCATCGACAAGAAGATGAGTACTCCGGGTAACTATTTCATGTTCTTTAAATTCAAAATGGTTTTGTTCCATAATAATCTTAATAACTATTTATATCAGAATATATACTAAGTCAAATAGTTTTCTACAAAGTTGTTGAGAAGAAATAGTTTTGATTACAATAAAAAGATATGAAAAAAGATTACTCTCACCTCCTCACGAACTACCCTGATTTTCCAGCTCCTGGTGTACTCTTCCGTGATATGTCACCTCTTCTCTTCGACGTAGAAGCTCGATCTGAGATAATGGACACATTTGGTGACTTTATACGAGAAAATAATATAGATTGTATTGCTGGTGTGGATGCGCGAGGATTTGTCCTCGGTGGGATACTAGCTGAGCGTTATCAGCTTCCTTTTATTATGCTTCGCAAAGATGGTAAATTACCAGATGCTCTCGTCTCAAAAGAATCCTATAGTTATGAATACAGTTCGGCAACACTGGCTATTCGAAAAGATATCCTCCGAGGTCACCGAGTCCTCGTGATGGATGATGTACTCGCGACAGGAGGAACACTCTGAGCTGCTCTTGCACTGGCAAAAAATAATGGCGCAGATGCAGTATTTGGAGGAGTTCTTATCGAGATTAGTCCGCTCAAAGGACGAGAGAAGCTCAAACAATATGAGATATTTTCTGCCATTCAATTTGATTAAATTAT
>CALETF010000027.1 GCA_937920005.1 uncultured Candidatus Altimarinota bacterium | reverse complement strand
GAACGGATGTTTTCGAGGAGGATGGCTTTCATTCGACAAATAGTGAAATTGATTACAATGGCGACAGTATATCTATTGTCTATGAAAATCTATATTAAACCATTGTGTCCTTTTTGCATTAGGCTTCTTTCATTATTGGATGAGGCTGGACTCAAATATGAAGTAGTGGATGTTATTGCTCACCCTCAAAAAAATGATGAGATGATGAAAAAATCATGACAAAGGGGAGTTCCAGAAGTAGAAATTGCTAATGTGATTATCCCTGATTATGGTACGGAGGAAACTCTTGTAGAGGATATTCAGACTATTCTCTGAGCAGGTTATGTAAATGAAGAAGTCATGAAAAAACTCACTTCCACTGTTGTTTATTTATAGTTTTTGACGCTGTTAAATGAAAGATTTATTATTGATTCATGCACAATCTCCCGAGCAAATTCACTACGATCAAGGTGGAGAAATTGTCGTATATGATACGACTCATCCAGATGAAAATATAACGAGAACTATTACTGTCTCAAATAATACTAGGCTTATTTGGTATGGCCTCAGTCAGTGAACCGGTTCTTATTCTGTGCATTTCTCTACTGATTCATCAGAATGCCACATTCGTTTCCTTCTTCTCTCAGCCCAGTGAGAAAAACTTTCCGTCAATGTCACATCAGCTCTCAGACAATCAAATACCATTACGGATATTCATATCCTCTCTCTTGTTGGTTATGATGGTATCATTGAACTCAATGGAACAGTGCAAATAGATGCAGGTATAGCAAAAGTAAAAGGTCACATCCTCGAAGAAAATATATTTCTTGGTTCAAAGGGGAATATCCGAGGGATTCCATCACTGCTTGTTCATTCGGATGACGTTGAAGCTGGCCATGCCGCTCGTATCGAACGCGTCTCAGATGAGAAGCTCTACTATCTCCGTTCTCGTGGTGTCCCAAAAGATGATGCCACTGTGATGATGATAAAAAGTTCTGTTGCGGGATTACTTCAAGGATTGGATGATAAATATCAGGATGAAGTTATGAAGAAAGTGTCGAAGATGTTTTAGATTGTAAATTGATTTTCAATATTTACCCAATAACATCTCACTATATTTTTTATTTCTATTTGTATGAAAAAATATTTTGTTTTCTTTGCCATCTTCTTTCTTTTTATTACACAGAATGTCTTTGCTGAAATTCAATCATGACTTGATAGTATTGATGACGGTATCGTATTCCTGGATTGAGATGATGGTCTAAAAGGCCCAGCTCTAAATGATCCCCTTACAGACAACCTAACTTTCATTAACCAATTATCAATATTTTTAGTGCTCATATTTATTGTCCCAGGAATAATTGGACTTTATCTTTGCCCATCACTCGGAATTTCCTCATTAAGTAAAAAATATGCTCCAAAAATTAATCCTGTGCTTTCATGGATTCCTCTTGTAAGAATATATCCTCTTATGAAATCTTTATGAATTTCAGGATGGTGGTCACTTACGCTTTATATACCCATGTTACCCGTAATTATTTCAGAAATATCTCAAAAAATGTGAGGATGAATAGGGTGAGTTTTATTGTTTATTTTTCTGCCTCATTTTAGTTTTGCTTACTTAGGTCTTAAAGAGAATTGAAAACCTACTTGGCCTGCCTGGGTATTTGGCCTGAGTGCGGCTTTAATAATTGCGATATTTTTTGTTTGGATATTTTCTGGTTTCACTCTTCTTATGTTCTCAGCTGAGATAATACAGGATTAATATATTATAATTTGAGGTGTTTCTTGTATTCCCAGTAAGCTCGCATACCTATCATGGCAGCATTGTCTCCACAATATTTGAATGATTTTGGTGTGTAGTAGGAGATATGATTTTCTGTAGAATATGTTTCCAAAACACTTCTCAAAGCTGAATTGGCACTTACTCATCCAACCAGAGCTATACTTTTTGTTCCAAGTTTTTTCTGAGCTTCTATGAGCCGTTTTGAGAGTATAGTCACTATGGTTTTTTGATAGCCGTACGCGATCTCTATAAGGTCAGCTTCAGTCAGTTCTCTGTGATCTTTTTCTCGTATTTCTATTTCTCTGAGAGCTGATGACTTGAGTCCAGAAAAAGAAAAATTTAAGCTCTCTTCTGGCAAAACGAGAGGGAAGTGTGGAATATTTTTGTGAGTTTCTGGACTGTATTTCTGTGCTAGTTCATCGATATATTTTCCTGCAGGAAAAGGGAGGCCCAGACTGCGTCCTACCTTGTCCATACTTTCTCCAGCACTATCGTCGACCGTGTGCCCTATTTTTTCTATTTCAAAAGGTGAACTCCATAAGAAGAGATCATTATGTCAGCCAGAAGCTGAGAGGACAATCATGGGAAAAAGTAATTCTTCAGATTTTCTATCCAGAAAAAGTGAAAAAATGTGTCCTTCGATGTGATTGACCCATATGAGTGGTTTTTTGTGTGATATGGCGAGCGTTTTTGCCACTGTCTTGCCAATCAGGAGCGATGGTACAAGTCCTGGTTCACTTGTTGCTGCAAAGATATCTATATTTTCTAGCGTTATTCATGCATCGCTGAGCACTTTTGTAATCAAATCAAATATATGATCAGCATGGAGTCTAGCAGCCACTTCTGGAACAACTCATAGTGTTTTGATATGTTCTGCTTGCGTGTGCGTGTGCATCGAAACAAGCTCTCCATTTTTTAGGAGTGCTACTGAGGTATCGTCACAGGATGATTCAAACGCAAGAAGGTACATAATTCAAAAAAATCTCACCTTTGCGGGTGAGATTGAGTTTTTCAATGGTGGGTGACATAGGATTCGAACCTATGACCCCCTGCTTGTAAGGCAGGTGCTCTAACCAACTGAGCTAGTCACCCAAAGTGAGCCTACTATATTTAAAAGTATCAAATTGCAAAATTTTTTTCTGAGAGTATTTGTCAAAAGCATTATTTCTTATACAATCCACGAGAATTATGCTCTCTATTTACGACAATGCTGCACTCAAAAAATTCCTCGAAGAACAAGGGGAGAAGCCTTTTCGTATTACTCAGATTTTTCAGGCACTGTATAAAGACCTCGTAGAAGATATAGGAGAATGTACCACCATTTCTGCGAAGCTCAGGGATGCTCTTAGAGAAAATTTTACTCAACATATCCTCAAGATCAGTCACGTGACGACTTCTGCCAATGGTCAGACAACGAAATTTCTCCTCGATACCCACGATGATAAACACATCGAATGCGTGATTATGAGACACTTGTCTGGTCGTAATACGCTCTGTATTTCTTGTCAGGCTGGTTGTCCTATGGCATGTACATTTTGTGCAACAGGGAAGCTCGGACTTCTTCGAAATCTGACAGTAGGAGAAATCGTGGAACAGGTGATGATTGCTATTCATCATCTCAAAAAAGAATGACTTCAGCTCAGAAATATCGTTTTTATGGGTATGGGTGAACCATTTCTCAATTATCCCGAGGTGAACAAAGCTCTCGAGATTTTCTGTGGTCCAAAATTTCTCAATTTCTCAGAGAGACGAGTTACCATCTCTACTTGTGGTATTGTTCCAGGCATCAAAAAACTCATGGTCGATCATCCGCAAGTGAGTCTGGCTATATCACTTCATGCTCCAAACGATGAAGCACGCAAGAGTATAATGCCTGTTGATAACACTTATCCGCTTGATGTCCTCATGAAGACACTTGATGAGTATGTAGAGAAAACGAATAAGAGAATTTTTTATGAATATATCATGATTCAGGGTGTCACAGACAAGCTCCCATATGCCTATGAGCTTGCTGATTTGATGGAAGGGAGACTGGGTCACGTAAACTTCATACCTTATAATGCTGGTGAAGGTATCATGGGGAATGATATGCAGCCTACATCGTCTCTGATTATCAAAAAATTTCAAAAAGTGCTCGAAGAACGAGGTATTCCTTCGACAGTTCGATATACTATGGGTGATGATATAGATGCGGCTTGTGGCCAGCTTGCTCTCAAGGTGGATGGGAAAAAAGTAGCTGAAGTTTCTGGGAAGAGAATAGCTGGATAAAAAATCAACCCGTAAATATTTGTGCTCGAGAGAAAATCCCTATAATCAAGAGTATGAATCACGATCTTCCCATTATCGATGAAGTAGAGCGCCTCAAAGCGCAGAAACGTTATACGGAAGCTCGTACTATGATAGAATGAGCTATTTCAAGGTATCCACATAGATATGAGTTGTATGAAGAATTAGCTGATGTGTATATTTACGAAGGTGATTACGTAAAAGCAGAAAAAGCTCTCGATTATGCTGAGACGCTTGAATCCGATTCTTCAACAGGTCTTTATCTCAGAGGATATATGTCTCTGATTCGTAATGATTTTCAAAAAGCTATTGAGAGTCTTGAAGAATCAAATAACAAAAGTCCAAATAATCCTGAAGTTCTGAGAAATCTCGGGTGGGCATATACCATGACGGGAGATGTAAAAAAATGAGTTATCCTCCTCGAAAGAGCTCTCACTATTGCTCCCGATGATATGCTTATTATGGAGGATTTGGGGGTAGCTCTCCTGACACAAGGAAAGATACAAGAAGCTCGTGAATACTTGAGTAGAGTCGGGAAAGAGAGCCACATGAACGATATGTGATTTCCTGTATAGATGCTATGTTTCGTACTCACTATATAGCCGACGATCAGTCGTATCTCGTTGCTGATTATGACCATTTTTCTCTCACTGTAGGAGTTCTCAAATTCAAAAAACGCGTTCCTCATCTCGAATACTGTGTTCGGAGTTTTTTTTCTCCTGATAAAAGAGAATTCCATCCTCGAATCTTTGAACAACATTTTAGTCAATGCTGTGACCAGCTCAGAGAAAAACTCTGAGAAATACCGAAAGAAGTTTGTGTGTTTGTAGATCACGGAGAGTCTCTTGTTACCTCGACTGGGTATACCTTTTCTCGTGTTAATAGTGATGAGTCAGTCAATCTCGAAGAACTTGATGGGTATGCATCACAACTTCGTTTACAATCTGAGAATCAGTCAAGGAGAATTTGGCACGATGATTTTGGTTATGAGGAAAGAGATAGGAAGTTGATATCTATTTTTTTGTCTCATCTTGCTCTTGATAAGCGGCATCATGTTTTTCCTTTGGGGAAAAGTGCTTCCCATGTGACCATGAGGTGTTTGTTCTTTTACGGTAGCAAGGCACTTCTTGATGGTATAGCACGTAGTATACGTGTTTCTGGTCATACACTTTTGACTTGTGTACCTCTGTCGTGTGTTTTTCTCAATCATCTCTGTAATAAAGAAACTTTCCTTGAGAATCATCTCCATATTCATCTCTGATATGATTCTACAACCGTCATATTGCATCTCGGTAAACATGTCCAAGAAATCCAAACGCTTCCATTTGGATGGCAGTTTATTGAAGAAAAATTAACTCCCTACTTTTCTCCTCTTGAACGTGAGTCACTTCTTATGGGGCAAGATTTTTCGCAATTTGAAAATCTCCCTGAGTGGTCAGAATATAGGGAATTTCTTGCTGCAAATTTGAGAGTTTTGTTTGAGAGATTTGATTTGCAGTGGAGTTTTACGGATTATACCGTTTCGAGTCAGTGACCAGGACATTTGATTGCTGAGGTTGTCAAAAAATGAAGCCTCTCGCCATGGATTCAAGAGAATGCCACTATGCGTCAGATAGGGGCCGATCCAAATGAACACTGGCTTCATTATTGGAATACGCTTGATCCACTCTTCACACTCCACCCCCATCCTCTTTTAGCCCTGGTTCGTTCTGTTTTTTTCTCTTCTCATGAAAGTAATTAATTGGAAAACATCATCTGATTTTACTCTTTTGCTTGATATACTACGTCATGCTGACGAAGAAGTAGCTATCGTGACTTATAAAAGTACTCCTTTGGGCTGGTTTCATGTGCAAATACTGAAGCAACTCTTTCCTCATGGTCATTTTGTGTTTATTGCTCGTGATGTCAGAATAAAAAAGATTCTCAAACAATCAGGTTTTCGTGTTTTTCAAACACTGCAAGAGATGGACCAGACATTGCCAGAGTGATTTCAGATTATTCAAGAAAATCTTTCTTCGCTTGATTATGTTCGTTTTCATAGTGTTCGTTTTCTCAATAGGATTTTTTCATTTACAAAAAAAATTCAACCACGAACAGATATATTTTCTGTTCAGCATTCTTCGTGGTATATGCTCGTCATTGGTATCATCGTTGTTTTGTTGCTCATGGTAGGCATAGTGAGTCTCACTACTCCGCATGCTGTTATCGTTATTACACCGCAAGCAAGCATCCAGAATGCCGTGAGGAATATCACATTTATCCCTGAGGACGAAATGAGTGATACTCTCCAGATTCCTGTTCGTCGAGATATATTCCCGTTTGAACTCAAGAAAACCTACAATATTAATGCCTACGATCCGTCATCTCTCCAAAGAGCTCGAGGTATTATAAAGGTTACCAATGCTGGACTTGAGCCACTGAGTATCAAACCTCAAACGCGAGTTGTTGTTGATACGTTGGTATTTCGTACTGAAAAATGGCTTGAGATTCCTGCTGCTCGCGATTCACAGCCAGGGGAATCAACAGTTTCTGTTATTGCTGACCCTATTGGCTCTGACGGTGTTTTGATTGGCAAAAAATGAAATATTCCTGAAAATACGACGCTTCGTTTTCCAGGCCTCTCAGAAAAAGATCATGAAGTACTGACAGTTACTTCTGTTGGAGTATTTGCAGGGGGTGATGATACCTATAAAAAACTTCTTACCCAAGAAGAATACAGTCGTATCGAAAAGGTATTTCGAGATCAGCTCATCAATGATGCGCGAGAATCAATCTTATCAAATTTTAATAAACAAGAAGAATTCATCCCTCTTCCTATCCCAGAGGCTATGAATACACTCGATGTAACCGTTGTTCCTGATGTTAAAACAGGTGAATATGCTGATAAAATTACACTTGTTTGAAAAGGGAATTTTATGGTGTATCTCTATCATGTCTCTACGCTTCGAAAAATTCTCCTTGATACTGCTCAGAGTCATCTCCTTGAAGGAACTGAATCTCTCATAGAAATATCACAAACTCCTCCAGATATTATTGCTGTTCTAACAAAGACCGATGAGCCGTGGAGTATCAAGGCAACAGCTCAAATACCTGTTCAGGTACTGTATGATTTCTCGAGTTCGGCTGGGCAAAAAACGCTTCAAAATATTCTCGCAGAACTCCTCAATGCTGATACTGAGCGTGCTGAAAAAACACTCCTCAATCACCCCTACATCAAATCAGTTGATATACGATTGACTCCTTTCTGGGCGAATAAGCTTCCAAACACTATTGATAAGATGTATACTAAGGTGCAGGAGATAAAAAACTAATCCTCCTCAATTTCTAGGAGTTCGGTATAGAGTTTTTTCTGTTCTTTTGAGAGTTTTCCTGGAATGAGAATTTCCAGAGTGATGATGAGGTCTCAGCGTCATTTTTTGCCTATAACAGGCATGCCATCTCCTGAGAGTTGAACTTTTTTGCCATGTTGCGTTCCTGCTGCAATTCGTATTTCTCGTTCTCAGATGAGAGGAAATTTTATTTTTTTGTGTATACCGATGGTTGCCTCTGCTGGGCTAATATGGAGAACGGTATGGATGTTGTTTCATGCACGTACGAGATTCTCATGTGATTGTGCTACATGGCAGGTGATGTAGAGGTCGCCAGAATTATGTTTCCCTGCGTGTCACTCTCCGGTCATTCTGAGGGTCATGCCGTCATCAATCCCGGCTGGTATATCGACACTCTGTTCGATTTTCTTTTTTATTCTTCTTTTTCCGTGACACTCTTTGCATGGGTCATCAATCTTTGATCCTGTACCTCCACATTCATCACAGGCAACAGTTTGTTGCATGATACCAAATATGCTCCTGGTGGCTCGTGTTACATATCCAGATCCGTGACATGTGCTACATTTCTTTGGTTCTTTGCCGTCTTTTGTTCCGTGTCAATGACATGCGTCACAGTGTACCATTTTATCGAAATGTACTTCTTTTTTTGTTCCAGAAAAACTTTCAGCGAATGTTATATGCACTTCTTTTTGTATGTCTTCGCCTCCTTCATCTCGTGTTTGCCGACGCCCTCCACCAAATCCTCCCATATTTCCAAACACGGAAGAGAAAATGTCTTCTACATTTATATCGCCAAAATCAAAACCATTAAAGCCACCACCAAATCCTCCACCATCTGCACTTCAGAACTGATCATATCTTGCTTTTTTTTGAGCATCGGATAAGACGGCATAAGCCTCATTAATGGCTTTGAATTCTTCTTCCTTCGTTTTATCTCATCCGTGCCTATCAGGATGAGATTCCATAGCTTTTTTCCTGTAAGCTTTTTTTATCTCATCAGCAGATGCATTACGTTCAACTCAGAGAATAGAATAGTAGTCTTTGCTCATGCGAAGGATTGTATATTTTTTCGTTTTTTAGCAAGAATTAACCTCTTTTTGCGAGCTGTTCGAGTGCTGTTTGCTTGAGGATTTCTTCTTCAGCAGCGAGATATTCAGCTGAGTTTTGGAGTCCATCTTTTCGAGCCTGTGCCATAAATGCTTTTGCTTCTTCTTTTTTCTTTGCGATAGATTCTGCATTTATATTTTCACCACTATCAACCATATCAGCGATAACTCGTACACCATTTTCATCTACCTCATATATACCAGCTCCGAGAGCATAGCTGACTTCTCGACCAATATATTGGATGCGGAGAATACCTGGCTGAGTCACGCCGAGCACAGCGAGATGGTTTGGGAGAATCTGTATTTCACCATTCAGGGTAGGGATAATGACTGATTCAACCTCAGTTTTATCAAGAACCTTTTTGGTGGTAGAGATAAGGGAGAAAAGCATAGTTGTGTATTCTTAAGCAGCGACAGCTTCTTTACGACTTTCTTCGAATGATGCTATTACTTGTTCAATAGAACCTTTGTAGAGGAAATATTTTTCTGGGATGTGATCGAGATCACCATCAACAATCATTTTGAATCCTTTGACAGTATCTTCTCTTTTGACGTAGACGCCTGGTGTACCAGTGAATTGTTCAGCGACGAAGAATGGTTGAGAGAAGAATCTCTGGATTTTACGTGCTCGAGCAACAGTGATTTTGTCTTCTTCTGAGAGCTCATCCATACCAAGGATGGCGATGATATCCTGGAGTTCTTTGTATCTCTGGAGGATTCTCTGAGCCGCACGAGCTGTGTTGTAGTGATCTTCACCAACGACACGAGGTGTGAGGACAGTTGAAGTAGAGTCGAGAGGATCTACCGCAGGGTAGATACCGAGTTCTGCAATAGAACGATTCAATACGACAGTAGAGTCGAGATGGGCAAATGTATTTGCTGGAGCAGGGTCTGTGAGATCATCCGCAGGGACATAAACAGCCTGGACTGATGTGATAGAACCATTTTTGGTTGATGCGATACGTTCCTGGAGTGTACCCATTTCTGTTGCAAGTGTTGGCTGGTATCCTACCGCAGACGGGATACGACCGAGGAGGGCTGATATTTCTGAACCTGCTTGTGTGAATCGGAAGATGTTATCAACGAAGAGGAGGACATCACGTTTTTCTACATCACGGAAGTGTTCAGCCATAGCGAGACCCGTGAGAGCGACGCGAGCACGAGGACCAGGAGCTTCGTTCATCTGACCGAAGACCATCACAGTTTTATCAATAACGCCTGAATCCTTCATTTCGTGATAGAGATCATTCCCTTCACGTGTACGTTCACCGACACCAGCAACAACAGAGTATCCTCCGTGTTCAGAAGCGATGTTGTGGATGAGTTCTTGCATGATAACGGTTTTTCCGACGCCGGCACCTCCGAAGAGACCTACTTTACCACCTTTGAGCATAGGAGCCACGAGATCGATAACTTTGACACCTGTTTCAAAAATTTCTGCTTGTGTTGTGAGCTCATCGTATGATGGAGCTGGTTTGTGGATAGGCGATTTTGTATCTGTTTTTGGAGCTGGTTTTTCATCAATTGGTTGGCCGAGGACATTGAACATACGTCCAAGTATTTCTGATCCAACAGGAACAGAAATAGGAGCTTCAAGTGCTTTTACTTCGAGACCTCTTTGGAGACCATCAACTGGGTTCATGGCAATAGTACGAACTGTATTATCACCGAGCTGTTGTTGTACTTCGAGGATGATTTTATTTTCGTCCTGCACTTCGAGCGCATCATAAATATTTGGGACATAATCGCCTGAAAATTCTACGTCAATGACGACACCAATAATGGATTTAATCTTTCCTGTGTGCATAAAGAGAAAAAAGTCAAAAGTAATACCTGGGGATTATAGATAAAATAGAAAGAATGCAAATCATCTTTTGCCTTTTTATGAGGCTTTGTAAGCACTAATCCATCACTCTATGTCGCTCCGAGCTTGTTTTTGACCATCTTCATTTTGCAGAAGCGTCGCATAATGGCCTATATCACATTGTACAATTCCGAAATCTCTGCATGTTTGGATGAGAAAAAGGAGTAAGTCGTGTTCGTGAATAGTATTTCTCGTGGTAATGGATTTTAGAAATTGAAACAATCTCGGATAGGGAAGTCCAAGAGGTAAAAGTGTGTAGAGGACCGCGACTGACCATCCAGCGAGATCGTAAAGATTGTAGTCTCCTGCTGGTGTAAATGATGTAGTTCGGTAGATACTGGAGAGTGTATTATGTTCTTTTGTTCGTATTTGCCCTGTAAAATGAGACAAAGTATCGAGTTTTGTTAGGCTCGGTGTTTCTCGGTGAAATACATCAATCTTGCCATATTCACTTGAAAAACAAGTCAGCACGACGCGCTTATCATCTATGCGAATTTTTCTGAGCACGATAGCCTCAATCGGAAACATAGTTTATTTAGAGGGGAGTATGTGTATCTTGTTATCTTTGATGGTAATCTTTGTTGAGAAAATACCACTTTTTGGGCTACCAAAATAGATTTTTCTCACATCACCATCCTGCTCTACTGCCATATCGGTGATGATGATATTTGGTACATCAATTTGTCCTACATATGTCATGAATCGTACATCGCTGAATCGTTTTGAGCCAGGGACAAATACCCATATCCTATTGTCCGCGAGAATGTAGACCTCTTGATAGGACTCTCCTGTATAAATCTTTGTTGTTTCTGGATTGAAATTCTTGAAGGTATTGATTCCGAGACTATTAATAGTTATCGGTCGTCTCTCATAGCGAGGTGCTGTGAGGATTTTTTCTGTGCTCACATTTTCTCCCGCACCAGAAAGCATCCATACACTTCCATCGACATCCATATCTATAATCGCTTTGCTCTGGTTATCTGATATAACGAAGCTGCGACCTGAATAGGTGTTTTCTGATTGACGACGATGTTTGTAAATCTGTCTCCTATCGGCACCAAGGAGATAGATGTTGGAATTGTAGATACTGATGTCGAGTGCTTTATCCCAACCACCTACTTGTTGTATGTTTTGGATATTGTAGACTCATTTATCAAATATATATATCTTGTCCTTATCAGTTCCGAGATAAATCTTTCATTCATTATCTACGTCGGAGAAGGTGTATTTTTCATTATTTGGTATTGGATATTCTTTTGGAACTTCGCCAGGGGAGAATGGACCTATAATGCTATCTCTTGTAACAAAAGAGAGCTTTGTCTCATGAGAGTGAATAGAGAAAGGCACTGAATCAACTGTCTTTGTAAAGTTATAGACATTTATATAGTCTTCTACTTTGAGTGAGGTAACTTTGTTCACAGCTCTCTCGAGAATAGCGATATCATTTTCGAGTTGAGCCACATCGACCTTGAGCACATCAGCTGCTTTTACCGTTTGTATTACTTCTCGTACACGATTGATAGCCGGTCAGAAATTTTCTGGTTGATCTACCATACGTGTAGCATCATCGAGATTGACCCGAGCTTCTGCGAGCATATCACGATATTTTTGGGGAACAAAAATAGTATATTGTGATTGTATCAGAGACGTGATGATGAGATAGAGAAGGATGACACTCAAAAATATACCAGATATGATGACCCAATTTTGTGTCTCTCGAGAAAGTTGCACAAAAGTGTCTTGTATTTTTTTGATACTTTTATCGCTCGCTTTTGATACGTTTTCAAAAAACACTTTTGTATTTTTCTTGGTATTTACTTTTTCTGGTTGCCATTGTTCTTTTTTTGCTGACAGCTCTCCAGAACCTATACTCATAATAATCCCATCATTAACATACGATCGCTCCAGTCTCTCTGCGAGAAGATTTGATCGCTCTGAAAGAGGTAAGTGTCCCAGTGTACTGCATTCGTTTCCTATCACATGAGTATCTATTTTTGGAGAAAACACATAGAGTGTTTCATTGTCTCTAATATCTCCATGAGAGTCATACACGAAATGACCTTCTCCTGTGTCCATATCTGTTAAAATATCCTCTGTATTTTTTTCTGAAACAATGATTCCTGTGAGTTCTTTTCCAAAAGTTGAAAAATGGAGATGGTTCTCAACGAGGAGTCCGAGGAAAAGAGAAACGTCTGATTTTTTGTGTTGGAGGTAGAGGGTGTCGAGAGAGCGATTGATGTCTTCGAGGATTTCAGTAAATACTTGTACAGCATTGTCACGTGATACAAGAGTATCTACGATGTGGTCTGTACACATCCTATGAAGTGTGTCTGTGAGGGTGTTATTTTTTGTGTGGCAGACGCAAACAAAACTGATGTTTTCGTCTTTCTGTATAGCTGATCAAACGGTCAGCGGTGATGTCGTATCACCGAGTCGGTGTATATGGACAGTATGCATGAAATACAGTCTACGAATCTTCT
>CALETF010000026.1 GCA_937920005.1 uncultured Candidatus Altimarinota bacterium | reverse complement strand
GTAAATCTCCGAGTAAAATTTTCCCCACCTGCGATCATATCACTTCTTCCGATACTCAATCAAATTCCTTTTATTCAAAATCCTATATCGACATTGTATCATTTTCCAGACATATTTATCCGTTCTGCTCACGTCCAAAAACTGAGTCAGTTTTTTGAGCTTATTTCTCAAGATGCTCGACCAAACCAAACAGCATTATTTCCCTGAAAAACAGGCTTTCTGAGTGTCATACGGGCAACGAGACTAGAAAGAGACATCACTGCTACTTGTTCAGAACTTCATCCACCTTGCAGCTCTACCGAACGTCGGATATTCGCACTTGGTCCAAGAGAGGGATTTTCTCATTCACGGAGAGTGAGTCAGAATAATCAGGAAAATCCGAGCTGACTGATGAGTCATGCATCATCGATAGTTGCATATCATCCATCGATACGAACACCTATTTCACTATACAATCCTGCCTTTTTTTCTGGGTCAAGGGATTCAAATATCCATGAATTTCCGATTGTAAATGCTGCAGCTACTTTTTTGATCATAGATTCCTCTCGAAGATATTCCTCGGATATCTCTATACCATAGCGTTGAAAAAATGCCTTTCTTTGTGTAGAAGTTGTATCTGTTTTGATAAGAAATAGAAGGTCTTTCTGGAGTGTGAGAGCTATATTTCATATTCGTTCTTCATTGTTTCATCGAATTGCTATTTCCGGAACATATGGCTTGAGTGGATCTCCAGTTCGTGATACCTCCCAGTTTCCATTATATCTCCAGTTTGCTACGAGATTATCATTTCTCCAACCAACCATCCGCTCATTCATATAAGCTCAGTTGCCCTGTAAGCGACCAAATACATTAGGAGAATCAGAAGCAATCAAATTTGCTTTCGTAGCATCTCTTGTTTCGTCTTTCAAGGAAGCACCATTTGATATTTGAGATTCTGGAAGATTGTTAGTCATAAAAGAATCATACCATAAGTAGTCGAAAAAAATCAAATTTTGCGTATAAATTCGCAAAAACTCACTCATTTTATAAAATAACTTGCTTTCATTTTATAATTTCATAAAATGATAAAGTGATCACATAATACAACCTATGACTGACCTTTCTCAAATCCAGAAGGCGATGTTCCAAAAATGAGACCGTATGATCGAGATGGCAGATATATTTGATGCACTTTCTTCTGACTGTCGTATCGAGATCATCTACCTCCTCCAGAGAATACCATCACTTCCATCAGGAGAGATCGGAAGGCTCACCAACTGTACTCCTTCTCAG
>CALETF010000025.1 GCA_937920005.1 uncultured Candidatus Altimarinota bacterium | reverse complement strand
CATCACAAGGACTATTTTTCTCTGTCGAGATTATCGTCAGATTTGCTCTCCGTTATCAATAAAACAGAGGATTAAAAACAATGTGAAGATATCTTCATATTGTGAAGACTCTGTGAAAACCCCTGTCTACCACTTGCAAAGCAATCATAAGAGGATAATATCTCCGCACGATTGTTCGCGTACATCTCCCTCGTACTCACTCCTACTTGGTTCTCGACACTTTTTCCCTGTCTATGACAGTGTCAAAGGTATGTCGTTCTACTCGGTTTGTAGATCGAAGAGGGTATGACTTTTTGCAAATGAATAATGAAGAAAATGAATAATGAAGAAATTGTTTTAGATTTTCACCACAAGAATCTTTTTACTTTTTCATTTCCTTCATTTTCGTCATTCCTTCATTTGTTTGAAAGTTTTTGGTGTCCGTGCTCAATTCTATTTTTTATTTTTTTCTTATGCGTTCGATTCTACGACAAATAGTCGCAGTTCTCGCTCTCGTTGGTATCACCACTTCAATGGTGCCTGCTACTTTTGCTGTAACATATACAGCTCAAGCTGCTGCTGACAAGCTCGCTGCTTCTGGTTTTATCGTTGATCAGTCAGCTAATACAGCTGCTTATCGACTTGCTGATAACCTCCTTCGTCAAGAAGCTGTAGGTACAGCTGCTAATGTACTTGGTATTCTTACCACTCCACTTAGCTCTTATGTATGTAAAGGTCAATTTAGTGATGTTAAGGCTTCTAGTGGATGGGTATGCCGCGCTGCGGAACTCGCTGCTGCTGCTGGTCTCACTAATGCTGCTAATGCTACATTCCGTCCAACTGCGAATCTCACACGTTTCGAAGCTCTCGTCTTCGCTCTTCGTTCTGCTGGTCTCGTTTCTTCAGAAGGACTCTCTCAAGCTGCTCTTATTCAGCTTGGTGTAGATAACGGTCTTATCACTTCTGCTGCTGGCTTCAACGCTTCTGCTGCTGCTACTCGTGGAGAATTTTTCCAATACGTAGTTCGCGCTCTCGATGCTGCTGAAACTCCAGAACTCTGTGATATTCTCGGTATCTGTCCTAACCCTGGAACTCCAAACACAAGTGGTAGTGTTTCAGTTTCTCTCTCATCTGGTCAACCTAGCGGCCTCATCGTTGCTGGTCAGGCTACTGCTGATCTTGCTAAGTTCACTTTCACTGGAAATGGAACTCTCAATACAGTAGTACTCCAGAGAAGTGGTATCTCTGATCAGAATACACTTTCAAATGTTTACCTCTACGACGGCAATGTTCGTCTCACAGATGGTTACTCATTTAACTCAAATGGTTCTATTACTATCAATAACCTCGGTGTTGCAGTTAATGGTTCTAAAACTCTTACTGTAAAAGCTGATGTTTCTAGTTCTGCTCCATCTGGACAGACAATCGTCGTATCTCTCACAGGATACACTGTTTCTGGTTCTGCTGCTGCAGGTGTAGTATTGACTGGTAATACTCTTACTACTGGTTCTGGATCGACTCTTGCAACTGCAAGTCTCGGTACTCAGAGCGTAAGTTCTACATCAGTTAACGCTGGTGTATCTTCATACGTTTTCTGGTCAGCTCCTCTCCAAGTAAATACTCGTACTGTACATCTCAAGGCTGCTAACTTCCGTATGGTTGGTTCTGCTCCTTCTGATGCTCTCTCAAACATCCGTCTCTTCATCAATGGTGTTGATGCTGGTATTAATGCTAACATCGTTACGACAAATGGTTCAAACTATGCGTCATTTGACTTTGGTGCTATGCCAAAAGCTCTTACTACTGGTTCACACACTGTAGAAGTACGTGCAAATGTTGAGAAAGGTTCTAACCGAACTGTTCAACTCTCTATCCAACAGGCTTCAGATCTTATGATCCTCGATCCTCAGGTAGGTGTTAACATCGCTGTTGGTGGTACTATTCCTAGCTCTGCTGGAACAATCACTATCAACACAGGTTCAATCACTATTGAACAAGATGCAACATTTACAGCAATGACAAACGTTACAGGTGGTGGGTCTAATACAACTATTGCTAAATTCAAGCTTCACGCTTACGGCGAAGATGTTAAGGTTCAATCTCTCCAAGTAACTCCTACTATTGCTAACCCTACTACAACTTACGTATCTGGAACAACTACTCTCGGTGCTCAGTCAATCACTGTTGCATCAACATCAGGTTTCTATGCGGGAGATGTTATTACAGTTGCGGGTGCTACTCCTGGTACTGCAACAGTTACTTCAGTTACATCAAGCACAGTCTTGGCTGTTAACTTCACAGTAGCTGCTGTTACTCCAGCTGGTACTATCACAAATACTACAACTCGTACTCTCGATGATGTTACTCTCTACTATAACGGATCACAAATTGGAACTCAACAGGACGCAACTTCAGGTTCTCCTCTTACATTCCAACTTGGTTCTCAGCTTATTGTAGCTGCAGGTCAGGATGGTATTCTCGAAGTTCGTTCTAATGTTCGTTCTTCTGCTGGTACAAATTATACTGGTGGTACTATCGTTGCTTCCCTTGTTGTAGGTTCTTCAAATGCTCAAGGTCAGAGCTCTCTCAATACTCTCAGTACTCCTGCTCGCAATGGTAATACTCTTACTATTCAAACAGGTAACCTCTCAGTATCAAAGAATTCTGCTTACGCAAACACTTCTGCTAATCCTAACTCTGCTGAGGTCAAGATTGGTTCATTTGTTCTCCAGAATCAAAGTACTTCAGAATCAGTTCGTGTGACAAATCTCTCAGTTGCTCTCGCAGTAGCTACGACAACTCTCACAAACTTCTCTTCTCTCAAGACTTCTGAAACATCTGGTTCAGGTGCTAATCCTGTACAGCCTCAGGCTACAAATACATTCTCAGTAGACTTTACTCTCGCACCTGGTGCAACAAAGACTATTGATATATTTGCAACTGCTGGTTCTGATACTTCAGGTACTATTATTCCTACACTTACTGTTACATCTATTGGTTCAACAAGTAATGTATCGGCTACTAGTTCTGCTACAACTGGTCAAACAATCACTCTCGGAAATGCTACTGTAGGTACTCCTACATTCGTATCTAGTTCATCAACAAACGCTCAATATGTAGCAACTGGTACAACCAATGCTGCTCTTGTAGATGGTTCTAAGAACGTATTCAAACTCACAGCTACTGGCGGTACTGCAACTGTTTCTGAACTCAAGTTCACAGTTACATCTGGTACTGTCTCTAGCGTTCGCGTTGGAAACGTTTCTGCTCCAGTTGTTTCTGGTGTAGCTTACCTCACTGGTCTCAACCTCGTTGTACCAGAAGGTGGTTCAGGTCTCAATATCGAAGCTTACCCTACCTATCCAAAAGTAGGTACAAATGGTCAGACTTCGTCTACGACTTCTGCTTTCTCTCTCACTCATGTTAAATACACAAGTGGAGGAACAACAGCGACACTTACTCCTTCTGTTTCAGCAAATACTATGACTCTCGTAGCTGCTAAACCTACTATCACAGTCGCTAAGCCTGCTGGCTCAGTTGTCTCTGTTGGTAGCATCAAAGCTCTCGAAGTTACTGTAACAGCTGATCAAGGTGATATTACTCTCAACGCTCTTCCTATACAGATTGGTGTTGGAGGTGCTTCTACTACTGTTAGTACAACTGCCAATGCTATTGAAGTAACAAAAGCTGATAACAGCCCAGTTACAACAACTGAAACTGGTATTACTACAACAACTGGTGGTACATCAACTATTACCTTCACAGGTGGTTACTTGATCCAAAAAGGACAATCAATGACATTCTTGGTATACGTTCCTGTAACGGCTATCACAGCAGGTGTCTCTGGTTCTACTTCACTCTCTACTTCTCTCGGTGCTTCATCTAGCTTTAACTGGACTGATAGTGCTGGTTCTGGTTCTGCAGTGACAGGTGCTCTTATCTACGGTTACCCAAATACATTCATCTCTACTCTCAACAACTAATTAACTTCTAGTTAATAAGTTATGAGTTTAGACTTGAAAAAGTAGATAAAAATCCACTCCCTTCGGGGGGTGGGTTTTTTGATTGTCAGATTTTTCGTTCAGTTCTTTAAAATTTGCAAACTCAAAAAGTATAGGGTAGAATAGAGAGGTATTTTATTATTTTTCTCTTATGAAACATATACTTTCCCGCTTTCTTGTTGTTTTTTTGGCTCTGTATTCAGCGACACTTTATGCTGACACAATAAGTATCAAGGAAGCAAAAATGGCAGAAATTAAGGCGTTTATTGCTGAGTATGAAATGAAAGTAAAAATAGCAGAAAAAAATCTGCAATATACAGAAAACAATCAAGAGGGTATGATAGATCTAGAAAAACAGAAAAATGCCCTTCTTTTTTCAAGCAGTATCGATGCTGTAGATACAGCCATGACTGATTTTGATTTCATGCAAAAGAAGATAGACGTAGTCATGGGTATAACAGATGAAAATACGAGGGGTGTGGAAATAGGAGCCCTCGATAGTAGTTATTTGAGCCGAGTTCGATGAATGTATTCTCATGCAGATTTTTTTCAGAAACAGCTAAGAAGCAGATTTGAGGGTCTCAAACAAGAGCCTGAATTTGATGATGTATTAGACACAGTTGATATCTCCATCAATCAGCTTTACTGGTCTCTCAGACTTGTAAATACTACATTAACAACACTTTCAAATAGTTTAGAGAATCCAGACGATCCAGAATTGAAAACCACGAGAATTACTGAATTTTCAGAATATCGTGCGCACATCATCGAGGCACTTGCAGATCTCAGAGCTAAAAAGGTAGAGATTCTTTCTCTCGATGAAGAAGAACAGATGATACGTATAATACAAATCGATACAGAACAAAAAATGTATGACCTATTGAGTGCAAAAGCTCAACTCATGAAAGCACAGCGATTACTTATTGAGCTTGAAAAAAATGGCGATGTAGAGCTGAAGAGCTTATAATTTTTTGGAACACGTATCACATTTTATTTTCTGTCTCATAACTAGAATCCTCAATTCTTTGAAAAATTGGGGATTTTTTGGATTTTTCCTAAAAAATAGGATATACTCATCTCATATGTTTTCTCATTGATTTAAATACATTATTGTCATTCTTTGTTCTTTTTTGTTCTTGCCCCTTTTTGCTGAGAGTATTGCGGTAGGTTCTCAACCGGTTCATGCAGTGGTTTATGACAAGAGAATTTATGTTGTGAATTCAGACACCAACACTGTCTCCGTGATAGATACAACAAAAAAAGAAGTGAAAGCAACTATACCGGTTGGTATCAAACCACTGTCAGCAACGGTTGTGGGCAAATCAGTTTACATTGGCAATTCAGAGGGGAGTACTATTACGATTGTTGATACTCAGAAAGATGAAGTCTACAAAACAATCAGCATACCAAAAGGTCTTGTGAATATTTTTTCATCGGGAAATTATATTTATGCTATCTGAAATGAACATATCACGGTCGTCGACGCAACAAAAAATACTATCCTCCGCACGATAACTACAAAATGAACAGTAGGATCATCTTTTCCTACATTTTTTACAGCAAACAATAGAATATTTGTTCATCATCCAGGTGATGTCTATCTGACTATGATCAATGGAAACAACGGGGCAGCGACTTTTATTAATATGGGTTATGGTACTACATCATGAGTTATCATTTGAAATAAGCTCTATACAGTCAATTCTCAACTAGACCAAATACATGTTTTGGATGCGTATAATCCAGAAAAGCCAATCCTGATAAATGGTGTTCCTATTGTCATACCAGCGGGTAAAAATCCTACGCAGTCAATTGCCATATGAACAAAAATATATGTGAACAATATTTGAGACAATACTGTCTCAGTTATTGATACAACGAAAAACTCAATTCTCAAAACTATACAAGTAGGTTTAAAGCCCACCTTTATGGTACTCTCTGGTCGTGTATTGTTTGTGATGAATAATGAAGGCAACTCCATCTCAGTTATTGATACAAGCACAGATGATGTTGTGAAAACAATGTCTGTAGGCATCACTCCTGTTTTTGGAGTTATAGATACAGGCTTTCTCTATTCTCTTGACTCAAAGAGCAATTCTGTGAGTACTTTTAATGTCAAAATACCACAGCTTCTCGAAATCAATACCACAGCGGCAGCAGGTAAATATACTCAAAATAATTCACTTACTATTAAAGCTACTTTTGATATTGAGCCAATTCCTGGATCGAGCATGCGGTTGACTCTCAATACAAATAGAGTTATTCTGCTGGACACTGTCGACGGAAAGAGTCTCACGGGTATTTACACGGTGTGAGTTGGAGAAAATACGCCGAAACTGAGCGTCAAATCAATAGACTTCGCAAATATAAAAAATAATTCTGATATACCAGGAGTTTCTTATGGTATTCCTGAGAAGAAAAATATAGATGACCTCAAGGCAGTGTCTGTAGGTACAACAAGCACATCAGCACCTATTACATCATCAGTCTGCAAAAAATCAGGCATGTATCGCACCTGCCCTCTCTCAAAAGCGCCAGAAAATAGCACACAGTATCGTGAGAATATGATTTGTGAGGGCTTTATAAGTGAGAAACAACCACAAGGTAAAAAGATTTCTCGTATTGAGGTTCTTAATATAGCAGTGAATATGCTTCATGGACCAAAATCAGCTGCGACCGAATACGACAATACCTACACCGATATTACTCTCCAAGGGAATAGTCAGGAAACAGTCTCAGTTATTCAGACAGGACTCGTAAATAATCTTATTTATCCAAATAATGGTGCTTTTGAACCAACAAAACAAATCTCCAGAATAGAAGCCTACGCTCTCCTCATGCGAGGGGTGTGCATGCAGCCAGAAGAGTCTTCTGATATAGCTCGAGCTATTCATCAAAAGGCACTCCAAAATGCTATTACAACCAAACAATGGGCACGTTTTCGGGCCTATAGCTCTATTACTCGTAATGAAGTATACATCCTTGCATCACAATTGGCTGATTGGGCTGATAAAAATGGAGGCTGTGATGCACTCCAGTGTCGAAAGTAGACAGCTCTATTGATTTTGAAACACAGAGACTATGATAGAGATATGAAACATCTCTCTTTTGCCGTACTCCATACTCTCTGATTGACGCATAAAAAACTCAGACAAATCTCATGAGATGGGAGTGATTTTCTCTCCTCTCTCGACATAAAAACGCTCCTTGATTATGGCTTTCAAATAGACAAAGCACAGGCAATTGTAGACAAAAATACCCCGCTCTCTGTCGAACGTGTCGAACGTACCCTCGAAGCCCTCCAAGTGAAGATTGTGCATATCGATGATGACGAGTATCCTGTTCTCCTCAAATCGCTCCCAGATGCTCCAACAATTCTCTATGTCCGATGATCTCTCCCGACACATGATGCACTGATTTCGGTTGTTGGTTCCCGCAAACACTCACAATACGCTGTTGCATGTCTTGAGCGGATTATTCCTGATCTCATACGGGCTGGATATGGTATTATCAGTGGAGGAGCTTATGGGATCGACAGTGTCGCACATGAGCTCGCTCTCAAAAATAATGGGTATACAGCTGCCGTTTTCGGTGCAGGTATAGATGTACTCTATCCACCTTCAAATCGTAGCTTATTCGACAAAATAATCGCAAATTGAGGGGCGCTCATATCGCAGTTTCCTCTGGGTACTCCAGCTGAGCCATTTAATTTCCCAATTCGCAATGCTGTGGTTGCTGGGATGTCACGGGGGACGCTCATAGCAGAAGCAGGAGAGGATTCGGGCACTCTCATCACAGCCCGTCTAGCTGTCGAAGCAAATCATGATGTTTTCGTCATACCAGCCGACATGAATCGCGAGTGAGCACGAGGCAGTAATGCGCTTATTCGTGACGGTCTGGGCAAACTGATTCTAGGGACAGAAGATATACTCTCTGAGTATCAGATTGTCGACAAACAAATGTCGATGTTGTCTACCAAGCCTCTGTTTTCTAATCCATTACAAGACAGTCTCTATGAGCTTCTCTGTCTCGATAGTATGGGAATTGATGGGTTGACAGACAGATTACAACAGGACACAACGACTATCATAAATGCACTCGCACTTATGGAGATAGAGTGACATATCACGAGCAGTGGAGGGGTATACAGGATTACTTAGATTTTTCTGTCTTGAGCTTCTTTTGCTGTTTCTTTCCAGAGCTCTGCAAATTCTTTGAGTGAAACTGTTTTCTTTGCCCACCATTTTTTACCAAGTTGCCATTTTGCTGGCTGTTTTTCGGGAAGATGGATGGTACCATCAAAGGCATCACGGTGTCGAAGTGTAAATATGATATCATCAGGTGTTTCTTCTTGTTTTTCTATATTTTTATTTTCTATATCCACCCATGCTCCAGTTTGAAGTGAATGAACCTTGTAAGAGGCACAACTTCCAGAGCTCTCATGTGTCACAAAGATGACATCACCATCTATTTTGAATTCTCTTATTGGTTCATTGCTGGTGATGGTTCTTCCTGGTCCAGAATGGATAATTTTTGGCGATCAATAATTATTGACATAACAATAAAAAATTTCGGGTTTCAAAGAGTCTCTATTTGGTATAACATGACGATCTCCTATATTTTTTGAAGGAATAACAGAGATAGAGTTTCTAGGCATATAACCAAAATAAGAAAAACCATTGGGATTAAATTCAACTAAGTGAAGCTGACCTTTTTCATCTGCGCAAGGTACTGTTATCTCGTCTCCAAAAAAAGCTGGGGCCACGGGATGTAAACCACTTAGAACTGTTCTATCAATAATCTTTCCAGCCTCATTCCATCATCCAATCAATTTGTGTTCAGGGTCATAGTGGAGTCCTGTTGGAATTTTAGTATTCTGACATGTGTATAATACCTCTGTTTCGCCTCACTGACATGCTTCTGCAAACAGTTTTCTATTCTGAGCATTAACGGCCTGCGCTTGTCGAAGTTCGACATAATTTGCAATTCATTGTATGGTGATTTGATCTGGCTCTTTTCCTTTCTCAGATTGAGCAAAATCAGAGAGAGTCTCCCCAGTTTTTCTTAATTCAGTATGTCGATATTGTCCACCTTGCTCAAATCTTGATAATTCTCAAAGTGTTTTGTCGAGAAAATGTCTTTCTCGGAGCATTTTTTCATAATCAAAATCACAAAAAAGCCTATGGTTAATGAGAATAAGGGCATTATCTCATTGTTGAGACGTCAGACAATCGAGGATGATATCCAATTCTTGTGCAGAAAGCGGTGATTGTCATCTGAGTTGTAAGACATCAAGTACTCTCTTCCTAAGAGCGTTTACGTCTGGATATTTGAGTGAGAGAGCGAGTTGTGAGATACCCCGAGCTAATAGCTCGTCTGGATTCTGAGAATAAGAGGAGAGAGGATTTTTCATTCCAAATATTCTATTCTTTCACAAGCATTGTCAATAAACACCGAATAAGTATCAATATTATTTAAGTTCAAAACTTCTTTTCTTTTGAGACGCTACATAGTCTGATTCTTCTGAGTTTGTTCCGCTATCGCGGAGAAATGAATATATTTTTTTGGTATCAAGAAAGCCTTCACATTGTTCTATATTGCGAATATCGCCATCAGTGAGAGGAGATGAATTAGTACTGAGTGGCTCTTTGTTAGCTCGGTCCACACGTATATCTTCGAGATAATGTTCAAAAATAACGAGCTTGTCACGGAGATTGATACATTCTTGTGGGAGCCATTGCTGGGTAAGAGAATTACCAAGCATGGCTTGATAATGTCGAATAAGACACGAGTATCGATATTCATCTCGGAGCCAGACAGTAGAGAGCTGACTCATGTCGCTTATGAGTTTGGTTCTCTTACAATCTGACACTTCATCAACAGTATTCTGAATATAATTAGTGACGCATCTATCTCGAAAACGTGCGTACAATGAACGATGCCAATATCCACGAATAAGTGCACATGCCCCGGGATCGTGGATGACGATAGCTGCTTGATTGACAACACGGGCCTGTATACGAGTGACGATACCCGGTAGTCCACCATAAAATGGTGTCGATAGATGAATCGTGACGAGGAGGAGAATTATTCCGACACACGTGAGAAGAATCTTTTTCATACTCTATATGATAGAGATATCAATGATTTTAACAAATTTCCTCTTCGCTTCACAAATTTCTTTTCCCCTTCATGGAGATATGCTTCATAATACAATGCAGGAATACAATAGAGTGTGAGTACGGTAGCCACAATAGTTCCCCAGATAACGGTCCATGAGAGACCAGCCCAAAATGGGTCCTGAAACGCTGTTGGAAGGAGACCAAATATAGTCGTCAGTGCCGTAACAACTTGAGCAATCATACGTGTCTTACCTCCATCAACGACCGTGTCATAGGGCTTCATCCCGGCATCACGATTACGATTGATTTTATCGAGGAGAATAATAGCGTTCGTAACTACGAGACCGTTCAGTGATATGAAACCAATACCCATAGGCATATTATATCCGATAGAGCTATCAAAAAATTTCATCAGCCAAAGACCCATATTGACACCGAGAAGGCCGAGGATGATGGTGTAGAGAATAATGAGAGGCTGTGAGTAGGAATTGAAGACAAAGACAAGAATGACAAATATAAGAAGGATAGACGTAATGAGAGCAGTAAAAGCTCCAACAATAAGCTCTTTATTTGCCTCGAATTCTCCTCACTTTTTATATGATACACCTTTGGGGAACTGATATTTCTCGGCATAAGCATTGAGTTTGGCCAAAAGCTGACCACCGACATAGCCATCACGCGCGTCCGCCTCGACAGATATCGTGAGATCACCATCGACACGTCGAACGTCGACAATAGCATTTCAGATTTGATACGTGAGGAGTGAGCCGAGAGTTACAGGACCATTGGCAGTATTGATTTGCATGCCCTGAATCTTGTCTATCTGAAGTGCATCATAATGTGTGTCAGTTTTGACAATAATGTCTATATCCTCATCATCGAGGGTTATGCTCCCAGCTTTGACACCACGACTCCCAGCTGATATTTCACTATAGATTTGGAGCGGAGAAACTCCAACTGATGCAGCACGCTCTCGATCGACTCTGAAGATGATTTCACCAGGGCTATCAGCACTCGTGTTAGTGACGTTTTTCACTCCCTCGATACTTTTTACGAAATTCTCAAATTCTTTTGATACCCGTTTCAATTCCGGGAGCTTATCAGTCGAATCAGCAATGAGCTTGATGCTCACAGCTTTGCCTGTTGGTGGTCATTTTTGTTGGCTATTTGTGTCGATGGTGAGTCCTTGAGAGAGGAGGGGGGTGAGATTTTTGATAAAGATTTTTTCGAGTTCTTGACTACTGCGCTGGTCCTTGGATTTGCGCTCTCCCATGTCAGTAAGCTCGATGAAAATGGTTATTTTTTCTTCACCAATACTAAAGGAACTCAATTTTATCTCAGGAAAACCCTCGAATCTCTGTTCAAGAGAAACTCCGTCAGCCTTTATTTTATCCAATAGAGATGATTGCTTCGTACCAGGAGGGGCTATAATATTCAGAAAAACATACTGACTATCTTCTGTCGGAAAGAGTCACCCACCGACGAGCCGAGGACTGAGAAATATAAATGTTAGGCCTGTAAGCACAATCGGTCCCCAGATAGCGAGTTGACGACGTTTTTTGGTTTCGAGCCACCATTTCAGTGTGTCTTCGTACCATGCTTCGACATGTTCTATGAGCTTCTCACGACGAGATTCACTCTCGGGCGGTCGCTCCATTTTTCACTTTCTTTCTTCTTCTAGGAGGAGTAATTCATCAGGCGATAGATGTGCTTCGACTAGTGGTTGTCGAACATAGGTTTTCCCAGGTTTAGCCAGCTTGATAAATACGGATGAATTCGTAGTCATCGAGAGGAATAATGTTGCAAGGAGACTGGCAAATACAGTGATGGGGATGTAGGCTAGGAATTTACCAATAATTCCAGGCAGGAGCATCATGGGAACAAAAACAATCAATGTCACAGCAGTGCTCGATATCACAGAGAGTTTGAGTTCTCGTACAGCTAACAAAACCGCTGTTGCGGGGTTGTATCACATTTTTGCTTTTTTGGTTGTCTCTTCGATGATTACAAGGGTCAAATCTATGGCTATACCAAATGAAAGAATGAGTGAGAAATTGGTCATGAAGTTCAGTGATAAATCCATCACATTGAGAGTCATGATTGATATCAGAAATGCCAAAGGAATCGAAAGAGAAGCAATGAGGGATTCCTTCAGGCCGACAAAAAAGAAGATACAGATGTAGACGAGGATGATTGTTTGGAGAGCATTATTGGCGAGATCTTTGTAATCCTGTGTGATGACAGCAGCCAGATCGAGACCGTATTCTATTTTCCACTCTGGTCAAAGAGCTTCCATATATCGGGTGAGTTCTGCTCTGACAGCGCTTGATGTTTCGAAGACACTTTTCCGAGGTTCTTTATTGAAGTTGAGTCGCACAAAAGGGATATCGACATATTCACCCATATTCATTCGCTCGATAGCTGTATTGGTCCATTTTCTCTGGATAGTAGCAAACTCACCAAGTGGTACAGATCAACCTTCTGAAAGGCTTACTGGTATCTGAAGTAGGCTCTCAAAAGATTCTATATCACCCTCGATTCGGAGATCATATTTTTTTGTGTCTATGGTAAAGCTCCCAAGAGGGAAGGATTGATTGTATGATTTGATGATATCAGCAATTTTGGATGTCGAAATACCGAGAGCATCGAGCTTTTCTCATGATATGATGACTTCGAGTTCTGATGCATCGCCACCATCGATATTGACTGATTCTATATTATAGTTTCATTCAAAACGTTTCTGGATATCACGCGCCGCTTTCATCAGCGCATCACGAGGAGTGTCTTTGTTTGTATTTGCCAAAAAGACAGAAAAAAGTTGTTGACTATCTGTACTAATTTCATTCACAGATGGTTCTGTCGCGTCGGTTGGGAGTTTTGCCTTACCGACACCATCTTTTATTTCTTGGAGGACTTTATCTGTGTTGGCTTCTGCTGTGAGTGTCACGACTACACTCGAGAATCATTCTCGACTCGATGACTCGATTTTATCGATACCTTGGATACTCTGAATTTCTTTTTCTATTCGACTTGTTATCAGAGAATCAATTTCTTCAGGAGCTACACCGGTATAGGCGGTACCTATCTGTATGAGACCGAATTTGATATCAGGAGATGACTCTTTTGGTATGGAGAGTAAATTGGATATTCCAAGGAGACCAATCAATGCGACAAGCATAATACCGATTCGATAGTTTTTTACCCAAAAACCATAGAATCCAGAGAGCAGTTGTCAGCGAAGTTCTGAATAAGAAGACATTTTGAATTA
>CALETF010000024.1 GCA_937920005.1 uncultured Candidatus Altimarinota bacterium | reverse complement strand
CGATGAGAAGATGGGAAGAAAGCAGAAACAACTATAAACGTAACGGCTTCTTAATAAAATTATAAAAACATATTTTACCTTCTTGGCAATATACTTCCAGGAGGGTTTTTTATATATCTATAGCTATTTACAGAGGTCTATGGCACACTGAGAGTATGAAAAAAGTACTTTCTCTCATTGTTTTAGCTCATATCGTTGCTACTCTACCAGTAGTACAGGCTCAAACGGCAACAGAAGAACCTCTCACACCGGCTGAATGTAGTGCAGAAAAATATTTCTCTGACAACCAGTGTCAGGTATGTTATACAGCAAACGAAGAGGCCAAATCAGATACAAAGGGTTTTCTTCTACCAGCATCAGATATTCCATGGGAAAATACGCTCGATGGTATTAATCAAAATTTCTACAAGTCGAGCCAATCAGTTCCTGAAATAAAAACAAATCTAGGCACAGCACCAGCAACATGGGATGAAAAAGGCCTCACTTGGTCCACAGATGTCGTATGGAAGGATCTTGATGGACTCGAGATGTTTAGTCTTGATGCCGGAAAAACAATTAATATCAAATCAATAGAAAAAGACACTCTCCTCCCAGTAAATAGTATCAAGGATGCGACAAGCCCTTACCTCGTATTAAAACTTCCCATCTCATACTACGAACTCAAAATGGGTACATTTAAGGAATCAGCAAAGAAAACAACAAACTATTGTATCTCCTATACAACAAAAAAAGTTGCAGGAACAACAACCAGCACAAATACAGCAACAACAAATACAAACACTACAACATCAAATAACACAACAACGAGTACTAATCCAACAACTCAAAATACCACAACAAATACAAATACAGCAACAGCATCAAATACAAATACAACAACAAACAACACAACAACAAATACAATTTCAAATAATACCAGCACAACAAATTCTGACACAGCAGATACAAGTACTGTAGCAACTGAAGATACCGCAGACGCAACTACAACAACTATCAACGATGAGATACCATCATATGATGCAAAAGTTGCTCTCAATTCAGCGGGTACCGATCCAACAGCATCAGAAGCATCAAAGATACAAACTGGACCAGCAGAAAATATGCTTGTTCTGATGGCAGCAATTCTCTTGAGTCTAGCACTCTTCCCAAAGATTAACACTCTCCTCAATAAATAATATGATACAGAAGATTATTATTGCTCTTATTGTAGGTCTTATTATCTGGGGTGGCTGGAAGGTAACTCAAAATACAAACTACCAAACAGACCATACGAATGTCAGTCGAACCTTAAATCAGATACAAAATATACCAGGCCTGTAAAAGAGTATTACGAAACGATATACGAACTCCAAAAACTCTTGCGAAAGTCCTCGTAAGAGTTTTTTTGTATCGCCTCTCGAGCACGATCGCAGAGACGCATGAGAAATTCTGTATTATGCATTGAGAGGAGAATCTGCCCCAGCATTTCATCCGCATGCATCAGATGACGCAGGTAACCAAGAGTATAATTCTCACTGACAGAGGTTTCAAAACCAGGAGCAACTGGGATTTTGTCCAGAGAACCAGCGAGACTACTTCTATCCACCTTGAGGTAACCATCTGAAGTAAAGACTTCTCCATGACGACCAAGACGAGTTGGAAGCACACAATCAAACATATCCACTCATCGAGCAATTGCTTCGACAAGGTCCTCAGGAGTACCAACTCCCATGAGATAGTGTGGTTTTTCTACAGGAAGCTCTGGAGCCAAGAGATCGAGCATGGCAAGCATAGATTCTTTCCCTTCACCAACAGACAGTCCACCAATAGCGATACCAAGCGTTGGGAGGTTTTTGAGAAAACGAACTGATTCAAGCCTGAGATCTTCATAGGTCACTCATTGAATAATAGGAAAGAGTGTTTGTGGATGTTGTCATCGCTCTTTTCGAAGTATCTCATTTGCTTGCCATTGAGACACGCAGCGCTCAGCCCACATATGAGTACGATTGAGAGCTTCCCTAGCACGCGATTTCGCCGATTTACCAGCTGCTACATCATCAAAAGCCATGATAATATCAGCACCGAGCTGGCTCTGGATATCCATCGCTTTCTCAGGAGTTACATAGTATTTTGTACCATCGAGATGGGATTGAAATTGGACACCATCATCATCTGTCTTAACAAGCGATCGGCCACTCCGAGTATTACCAAGAGAGAAGACCTGAAATCCTCCACTATCCGTCAGAATAGGAAGATCGACATTCATAAATGAATGCAATCAACCCATTTTTTCCACTATATCAGCTCCAGGGCGAAGCATGAGATGATACGTATTGCTGAGCATGATTTGTGTCTTCATCTGAGCAATCCCTTCTCGTGTGATTCACTTGATGGTGGCAGCAGTCCCAACTGGCATAAAAACCGGGGTCTGAATAACTCCATGCGGAGTAATGAGAGCACCAGCACGAGCATATCAATCAGTAATTTCAACGTTGAATTTAAACATAGAATCCGCCATTATTCATTTTTAATTCTTCATGAAAAACGCCGTGGCGTTTTTTAGTACTCTCCACCTTTAACGAAAGTATAGGCAGTTCCCTGCTTACCAGCACGAGCGGTACGACCGATACGATGGACATAATCTTCACGAGTTGCAGGCTCATCATAGTTAATCACGTGAGACACATCTGGGATATCGAGACCTCGAGCTGCAACATCAGTCGCAACAAGGATTTTTATACCACCTGTACGGAATTTATTGGTGACCTTCATTCGGAGATTTTGAGATTTATCACCATGAAGAGCATCAGCAGGAGCACCCATATCTCGGAGATCATCTGAAACACGGTCTGCCTCTCGTTTTGTACGGGTGAAGATGAGATATTTCCCTTCTTTATCTTTTTGGAGGAGATCATGCAGTTTTTGTTTTTTATCAACACCTGTTGTATAAAACACCAAGATCGGAAGAGCACAC
>CALETF010000023.1 GCA_937920005.1 uncultured Candidatus Altimarinota bacterium | reverse complement strand
ACTCAAGGAGCACGAGAGAAAGAGAGGGTAAATTAAAACAACCTATGAAATTAATCCATCTTAACGTCGAATCGTTTAAATACTTTGATGCTTTGGTGGATTTTTTGGAATCAGAAAAGCCAGATATTCTCTCGCTCGTCGAAGTCACTGATGGTTCTTTTTTTGGACCACAATGAGGCGAGCGGAGAGATTATGTTGGTGAATTATCGAGAAAATTTGGCTGGAATTCAGTTTTTCATCCAACAGTTTTTCGTGATATGATTGGATATAAAATCGCTCTCTGAGCTGGTGTTTTGAGTCGTTTTCCTCTTGTGGTAGAGAATCAACAATACTTCGGAGAACAATCACCAACTATTGTTCCAAACGACAGTATATCATTTTCTGATAAACCTAAGTACGAACGATATCCATACGCATGGAAATGGTCACTTCCTTTTCTTGTCACAAAGGTTCAAACAGAGAGATGACTCATTAGACTTCTTACAGTACATTTTCATGTTTCTTATGACTGTCTTGAGACGCTCCAGATATGGCAGGATGCGGAGAGGGTAGTGGAGTACCTTAATGCTCATGATGATATGCCGACGATTTTAACGGGGGATTTCAATATCCGTAATGAGAGTATGGCAGTAAAGATAATTCGAGAAAAATTAACTCAACAATCGGAATCATTTATAAATACTTTGTGTCGCTCTATTCATCCCTATTTTCAGAGAATACCTCATGGGGAGTGACTCGGAATTGATCATATTTTCACAAAAAACGTTTCTGTATTATCCTGTGATGTACGAGATGTGGCTGTTTCAGACCATCTACCTCTAGTACTCGACTTTTCTCTGTAATTCTTATACTCAAAATATGATAGACTATATACTTCACATAGGTGGTCGATGAGGTAGCTGAAAAACTACTATTATTGATGTCCTCAATGAAAAACTCTGACTTGAAAAAACAAAAAACTACACAAGTCGTAAACCACGTTTTCCAGATGAATGAGGGTATTTTTTTGTAACGGAAGATGACTTTATTAGTCGCTTGAGAGATAATCAAATTATTGAGTGTTATTTTCGAAAATCCAACAATTCTTATTATGGTCTCCCTGCGCCGACTCAAACAGGCATAGTGAATTGTGAGATTATGGGACTAGTAGCTTTGAAGAAATGGTGTTTTCAGAATAATGTAAATTTTTTGAGCATTTATCTTGATGTAAATAGAGATACGTTATACAATCGTATCAAAAGCCGATGAGATGTGAATGAAAAGGCAGAGGATAGGCTCAAAGAAGATGAATATTATGAGATTTTCAAAAGTGTTTACGATATAATCTATGATTACAATAATAAAACTGTTGAAGAAGGTGTAGTCGATGTATTGAATATGATGAAAACTGCAGGAATTATTGCATAAATCCAAAGTGTTTATGCATATACCATGTATATATATACCCAGCGAGAGCTCCCGAGAAGTGTCCCATGAGGCTGACTGTACCACCAAGACCGAGGAGTATGTTTATAACGAGGAGTAAAATGGCTCCTTTGAGATCTTCGTACTGTTTTCTTCTGTAGAAATCATGCGCATAGATTGCGAGGAGTGCCATAGCAAAACCGCTTCCGCCAATAGTTGGGCTCTCTGAAAAGAGTGAGAGGAATATGCCTACGAAGATGGTTGTCCATCACCAGAGCATCCATGTCCACTTCTGACCATGGGTTAATTCGATGGTACGACCAATAAAGAGAAAAAATATGACATTACTGAGTGTATGAAAAAAGCCTGCATGAAGGAAACTATACATGATAAATTCTTGAATTCTGCCAAAAAAACCAACCGGACTCGACCAGATAGCCCCGTATATGACAATATCTGGATAAAAAATATATATCAATCCACCCAGTATTGAGAGAGCTGAAATAGTATTTACAGGACTCTTCCAATCAGTATGTCTCAAGTCTGGCATTTGAAGATGGATGTGTTTCATAGAGGAAGTATATACTTTTCCTTGATTCTGCAAACGGAGGAATATCATACTCTCTATGAAAAATAAATTCGTACAAGACTACCTACAACAGCATGCTCTTACTGTTCTTCAATTTGATGAAGAGAAGCCTTGGGGAGCGTATTATGTGACGCATGAAACTGAAGAGTTTGACGATAAGATCCTCTGGGTGAAACCAGGAGAATTCTTGAGTCTCCAGTATCATGGAAACTCGACACATCCTGGACATCACGAAAAAGGTATAGCACTCACGGACATGGCTCTTGTTGTCTGAAAAACTGACGTATCACAATTCACACTGGATGAAATCTATGAAAAATATGTGCAGGAATTGGAGGTGATTTTTGTGCCACAAGGCCATGAATTCTCTACTCCAGCTGGTTTTCTTCATGCCTATATCAATCCTTTTGACCACGATGTGTATCTGACAGAAGTCAGAACTTCTCAGATACCAGAAAAGGCATCGGATAGAGAGAAAAACATAGTCAGAATGTATGATACGACGATGAGAAATGGTACACCTGATTGGCCAGAGTGGCTCCGTAAAAAAATATCAGAATTACGCTAATTTTCGTTTATACCAGACGAGATCATAACCCTCTTTTTGTTCACGAGAGACTTCTTCATAGAGTTCCTCAAAAGCAGGGAAGTAGGTATCACCTTCATAGTCTCCATGAATTTCAGAGAGACGAATTTCTGAGAGAGGATTGTCGAGAAAAAGTTTGTATACTTCAGAGCCTCAGAGAACGAGCAAATCTTCGTCTTCTTTTAGGTGATTTTGGACGTCTTCAATAGAAGTATATATTTCTATTTCTCCTTTTTCACCGCCAACCACTATCCATCCGTTTTCTGTTTCTACTGTCGGAAAATCTCAGATTTTCACTCCTGAAGGATCTCGTGTCAGCATAATATTTCTCCTCTTTGGGAGAATCCTTCCGAGTCCTTCATAAGTTTTTCGACCCATGAGAATCGTCTTCCCTTGGGTAAATGCGCGGAAATCTGCCAGCTCTTCTGGGATATCCCACGGAAGACCATTATTTTTACCAATCACACGATTTTTTGCCATGGCGGCAACGAGGATAAATTTCATAGTTATACTTTTTTAAAGTTAAAGTGTATTATTTTAACAATAGAATCTTCATCTACACTATTGCCGTAATATTTCCTGAGGTTTGTAATTATTTCTTCTGTATTTTTAAATTTTTCATGCCCATCGCAATCTTCTTCATTTATATCTTTTATTTGTTTTTCTGTGAGAGATATTATCTGTCCGTGCCCTATAATAGTATCATCTTCAGTATTTCTTAATTCAATTTCGTCTCATATTGATAATTCTTTATCATCGAAGAGTCTCCAAGTAGAAGTCTTTTCTCAGGAAATGATCTGTGGTATCAGATGGGGCGCAAATTTCAGAGTTTTCATCTATACAGCAATAGGAGCTTTTATCATTGGATCTGGATTATAGTCGAGAATCTCAAAATCTTCAAATTTGAAGCCAAAAATATCCTTTATTTCTGGATTGAGTTTGAGTTTTGGAAGTGCCTTTGGCGTACGAGAAAGTTGTTCTTTGACCTGGTCAAAGTGGTTGTGATAGATATGAAGGTCCCCTGAAGTGTGGACAAAGTCGCCAACTTCTAAATCACACACTTGAGCAATCATATGAACGAGGAGGGAATATGATGCTATATTGAAGGGGAGGCCAAGGAAACTATCGACTGAGCGTTGGTAGAGCTGGCAAGAGAGCTTGTTGTTTGCAATATAGAATTGGAAGAGGCTATGACATGGAGGAAGTGCCATGCTGTCTGCTTGTGCAGGGTTATAGGCTACGACGAGGTTTCGACGGCTGTTTGGGTTTTTCTTACAAGTATCAATCACTTTTTGTATTTGGTCGATATGTTGGCCATTGAAGTTTCTCCATTGGTAACCATAGACTGGACCCAGGTCTCCCCATGTTTTTGCAAATTCTGCGTCTTCTTTTACTTTTTGCACGAAGAGAGCGAGTTGTTCTTCCCATTCTGGTGTATATTTTGGATACTTGTCCGCGAGGCTATTTTTTTCGAGATAGTTTTGAAATGGCCATTCATTCCAGATTTTCACATCATTATCGACGAGGTATTTGATATTCGTATCTCCAGCGAGGAACCAGAGAAGTTCATGAATGATACCTTTCGTAAATACTTTTTTTGTGGTCAGGAGAGGAAAACCCTCAGAAAGATCACATCGAAATTGATAACCAAAGACACTTCGAGTCCCAGTCCCTGTGCGATCATCGCGGTCGACACCTTTTTCCATGATATGTCGGAGGAGGTCGTGGTATTGTTTCATAGATTATTTGAGAAGAGTTTGAGTTATTGTATCAAAAATCGTCGTATCTACCACCGTTTTTTCAGATGATTTTTTATAAGTTCTGTATTTCTCCACTATACGAGCTAAATCGCTGATATTTTTCTGTTCTAGGAGCTCATGCCCTTTTTTTTCAAAGGCTTTTGCGTTCCAATATTGATGGTTGTTGCCGGTAAATGGATGTGGTATGAGTATCATGTGAAGCCCAAATGCTTCAAATTCAAAAATACTTGAACCACTACGAGCTATGACGAGATCACACTGCTGAACAATCTTGAGATAGTCTGTTTGATTGTAGAAGAAATCAAAGATGTGAACATTGGGAAATTTCTTAAATTTTGTACGATAATCAAGATTTTTCACTCAGAGTATAATATGAAAATCTACATCAGAAAATCTCGGAAGAAGCTCAATTACTGCATCAAAAACACTCGCTGAACCCTGAGATCAACACGAGACAAGTATTTGGGTTCGTGGATTTGGAGGTATTACTTCGTTTGTAAGGGAGAGAATTTCATTCGACAGAAGTGAGCCATGTCCGAGAATTTTGCTTGTCTCAAAAAAGCTATCGGCCTCAGAAAAAGCACAAAATATACCCGAAGCGAAACGCCCGACTACTTTATTGGTAAGACCAGGAATAGAGTCTGACTCATGGAGATAAACAGGTATTCCCAGTATCCATGATGTTACGGCAACAGGGAGGGAGACATAGCCACCTTTTGAAAATATCGCTGTTGGTTTTTCTCTTTGGAGAATGACTATTGACTGGACTATTCCCATGAGTACCTGAAAAGGCATAAGAAGATTTTGGAGTGAGAAATATCTCCTGAGTTTACCACATGTAATAGATGAAAAAGGTATGTCATTCTCTGAACTTACTTTTGATTCTATACTTTGGGCTTCGCCAACCCAATGAAAAGAAATTTCGGGAGAGTTTTTTTTGATATATTGAGCTATATTCAGAAGAGGGAAGACATGTCCTCCTGTTCCGCCTCATACGAGCATTATTTTTGAGTTCATGTCGTGATTATAGTAAAAATCATTAAATAGAGAATTTTTGTGCTATATTAGGTATATTTATCATAAAATAGGTATCAAATATGTTTTGTTTTTCCTTTCAATCCATATAATTCTCTGTATGAAAAAAATACGTCCGCATCATTTTACCTTTCTTGCTTATTTACCTGCAATATTGTTTGTTATTTTCGGTTTTTTGGCGGGTATTTTTTACTCATCGAGTATATCTCATTTTATTGTTCGGGAAATTCCTTCTGATTTAACTGGAAATAAAAATATATCATATATAGATCCTGGTGTAGATACACAGAAAAAACCTATAAAATATGTACCATTTGAGCTGAAAACTTCCAAGAGAATCTTTGAAGAAATCAAAATAGATAAAACTATTTCATTGTCAGTATATGTTCGTAATCTCGATAATGGATGACCTTGGTTTGGTATTCGAGAAAATGAACTATTTGCACCTATTCGTAGCCTTAAAATGCCCATTTTTATAGCCTATTTGAAATGGTCAGAAGAAGAACCGGATTTGCTCAATCAGACAATAAAAATAGAAAAAATTGCTGATTCTGACGGTGAAAAAGTGTTTATTCCAAGAAATAAACTCAAAGTAGGCCAAATGTACTCTGTTAGGGATTTGTTGGAGGAGATGATGGTCAACTCAAATATTACAGCCACAGAAGCCCTGTTTAAAAAGATACCATATTCATTTTTGACAAAAGTAGATACAGATCTCGGCGTACTTTTACCTGGAGAAGAAGAAATCAGGGCATCAATATCGCTCAAGGAGTATTCATCGTTTTTCCGTATTTTATATACTGCATCATATCTTTCACCTTCTTCTTCTCAGTATGCACTTTCGCTCTTAACAAAAACTGATTTTTCTGATGGAATAAGAAAATGAGTACCGCCTGATATTCAGATTGCCAATAAATTTTGAGAGAAAATATATATTGATAAGGATGATACTAAAATATATCAACTCCATGATTGTGGTATAGTTTATTATGCCCCTTATCCC
>CALETF010000022.1 GCA_937920005.1 uncultured Candidatus Altimarinota bacterium | reverse complement strand
GATATTTTTCTGTGCGAATTTATCTACCTGTTGCAAATCAATACCGAGGACACGACCTTCTGAGCCAACTGTCTTTGAGAGCACTTGGAGCCAGCTTCCAGGGGCACAACCGAGGTCAAGGACGACCATGCCTGGCTTGATAATGTTTGTTTCTTCTTGTATTTGTATCAGCTTAAAGGCACTTCTCGCTCGATATCATGCTGCTTTTGCTTTATGGAACCAGACATCCTGTACTTGATATCCAGCTTTATTGGCCACACGAGGTGCGACGATTTTTTGTTTCTTTTTCATAACTACTTTGATTGTAGTGAATCAGGTGAAAAACAGAAATTTTCCTTTTGAATTCAAGAAAAATATGTGGTACAGTATGAGAAATGACAACTGCTACTCGCCACATTCCTGATCAAATTCATGAAAGTCCTGAAGTCGTCATACAAAATGATGTCCTCAAGGGTGTAAAAGATCACACGCTCGGTCCTCAAGGGTCTCGTGTCCTCATCGTTGATCCAGGAGAATATCGTGCATCATCGAGTATTGGTATGGCAGTAGCACTCGAAGAAGCGGGGATTTATCCAGAAGATTTCGACCATATCATCGTGAATTCCTCAGGAGCATTTGCTGGAGTCGGATTCGCTCAGGGGAGAATGGGTGAAATCCTGAAATACTGTGAAAAAACAAGTCCAAGAAAGACTCTCCGATTTCGCGATATTCAAAAACGCTCTATTCTCAAGGTGGAAAAACTTCTCTCTGGTATGCTTCTCGGTGAGGAAATACAGGATGAACAAGAATGGTACAAGCGTGTAGTTATCCGTGATCATCAAGCAAAACCAGTTATTCATGTTGTAACGACGACTGTTGGGGAAAATCCCGAGCCACGATATATCCGTTCTGATGAAGTGAGTCCAGAAGAATTCCAAAAAGCTCTTGCCGCAACGCTCACTATTCCACGTTGGTCTGAACCCGTCAGAACTATTAATGGGATTCCAGGAATTGATGGATATTTCTCAGATCCAGTGATGTATGATTACGCTCGTACACTTGGGGCTTCACATGTTGTGAAGCTCTGAAACCACAATGGCCCACATCTTGAGTCAGAAAGTAATGAAAAAATCATCGCCTATTGGCTCGATAAATTCCCATTTTTAGCCAAATTTTACGCAAAAAAACGACCACACGATATTCATCATCAGATGCAGAAAATGTATGCTGATGAACGTGAAGGGAAGGTAAAAGTTCTCTTTGCTGAGCCATATCCTGATGCTTTTGAAAATCCACTCCTCACAGGGCGAAAGACCGGATTTTATGAAAACGTCCTCGCTGGTCGTCAGAAAATGGCAGAAATTATTCGACGACCTCATGAGGGATTACCTCCATTGCGTCCAGTACAAGAAAAGACCGTTGCTGAAGTTTTTGAGGACATGCTTGCAACACTCGATTGATATTCCCGTATACCTCGATAATTTGTATTGTCTGTTTTCTGGGTATAATGGTTGTATGAAACACCTCCCACTCCAGTATTCGGCACGAGGTATCATCACGGATCGTGATGGAAACATACTTCTCGTGAAGCATGGTTCTCATAAGCCATGGACGCTTCCAGGCGGTCATGTAGAAGAGAATGAAACGTTTCAAGAAGCAATGATACGAGAGGCTCGGGAAGAGCTCGATATCATAATAGAACTTGTGGGGATGGTGACTATTTATAGAGAAAGCAATATCCAATCTCTCCCAGCACCGATACGAGTTCAAGTTATCGAATATACCAATGATCGTGGTCCACAGAGAAAATATGAAGAATTTTTCCTCGCTCATATGGTTTCAGGAACTATCACCGTTCAA
>CALETF010000021.1 GCA_937920005.1 uncultured Candidatus Altimarinota bacterium | reverse complement strand
TTGAGCAGCAGTAGAAGCTGGAGCAATATGATTGCGATGAGCCCTCAAACAAGGAGCAAAATGGGTTGCAAAAAAAGCCGTCAAAGGTCTTAAATTTGAAAAAATACAATGATTTGTACGGACCATTGGCGAAGCGGAGAAATTTCAGAAACATATGACACCATGGCTGAGTGGGATAAGAGGCAAAGCACTTAGGCTGCCAAGTTGAGATCTGGTCAATTCAGCAATTGATTTACCACGCTCAGAGTCAATCAATATTGATACGCTCTAAAAAAGTCACTTGACACAAAAAAAATTTAACGAGAATCAGCGTCCATATATATGAATGCTGATCGTCGTATAGTTCCCGCTCGTCACGTCTCTTCTGTTCTCGCAGAAGATGCTCTTTGAGAGAGAACAAAAGAAATAAAAAATAACCTTCGGGAGTCACCAAATAAACTTCATACAGTGGCAGAGAAATGGATAGACGATGGGATGAATCCACTAGCGCGAGTCATCATCAATAACGTCGAAAAAGTCCCGACAAAAAAAAGTAATATTCATCACGTCGATAAAAAGGATGGACATGATGCTCACCACGGACATGATGCTCACCACGGACATGATGCTCACCACGGACATGAACACAAAAACGGTTTTGCAAGCTTCGTCCACACTGGTCATTGGTGTGGTGAACATGGAGAACATATTTTTGGCATGCTCGGACGACTCATCGGAGAAATAGTCGGTTATTGTGCGAGGCTTCTCATTGTGATTATGCTTTTTGGACCAACTCGGACAGGGCTTCTCGTTATAGTAGTTTGATATCTATCAAATACACTTATGGAAACCAACCTTCCCCTGCTCGGTCTCTGATGAGCAGCACTCCTTGTTCATCTCATACTTCATGGAATTGGACAAATAGCCGGAGGAGGTGGGCATGGCGGATGACACGGTGAATCTCACGGAGGTTGACACTGACACCACTAAAAAACTCACCAATTGGTGAGTTTTTTAATATTATTTCTGAGTGATATCGATTCTCTTCTGCAGGTCGTAATTTCATCCATAATTATTCGCCTGAATAGCGCTTGGAGAAGCAGTATAGAGAGAATTACCTATATAGAGACCTCTCTGAATAAACGATGTATAGAGATTCCATATATTATTTGCCAGGTAAGAAGAATCATCAAATTCAGCATAGCAATACGAAGGAATAGTTTGATTCTCAGGATTATTTTGAGGCTTCAGGCAAATCTTTTCGCCTGTAACAATATGGGTATAACACTTCTCTTCTGTGATGGGAGTAACGTATTGGGCACACTCAGATTTTCTCTTCTCAGCAATACCAGCCATATCTATATGAGTAATCTTCGCTTCTTGAGAGATACCAGTATTTTTATCAATCTTGAGAGCGAGTAATCCTTGCCATGCAGAATTATATTGATACGTTGTTTGATTTTGATCCATGAGCTGAACAGGAAGAAGAAGGATTTTTCGAGCATCATCCCAGACAAGTGCACGAGGATTCCAGAGTGCATCAGAGGAAGAACCCACTCACCCATACACTTGAGAGTATTTCTGTTTTGGTTTTGTAATATCAGAGACATCATAGAGATCCACTTTGATACCTGCATTAGTAGTTCCGCCCCATTGATTCGCTTTTGTATCATAACCAATACCAATAAGATGATTATCATCATAAGGATGAAGATAAGTCGAGTATCCTGGCATAGTGAGCTCACCAACTATTTTCATATTTTTAGGAATTGTTGTATCGATGACAAAAAGTGGATCTATTTGTTCAAATGTGACGAGATAGAGACGATTACCAATATATCGAGCCGCTTGAAAACGTTCTTTTGTTCAGACATTTTCGAGTTTTGAAAGAAGCTTCCCTGTTGAATCTATAGCAAAAATATCAACCCCATTTGTTGTCCAATCCTTTTGATTCGCAGTAAAGAGGACACCATCTCGCTCATTAAGTGCATACTGAGAAAGAGGTATTCAAGGAGTCAGAATCGAGTAAGTATACGATACTTTACCAGATTTTATAGCAAATCGGTGTATGAGTGAATTTTGTTCTGATCGAAATGCTGGCATAATACAACGAGCATTTGGTGGACAAGAGAAATTACCACCCTGCTTCCAATAATTACCGACAATGTAAAGACTCTCCTGTGACATAAAAATCTGAGTAGCGTCACCATAAATAACTTTTCGTGTGACATCTCCAGATCCAGTGAGTGGTATAACTGAGAGTGTTAGGAAACTCAAATTCTGTGGTTTTTCAGGGAGCAAATATTCTATTTCACTACATTTTACCTTATTACGACTAATAGAATAAGGGAGTTTTTTATTGCCAACATTCAGAGCACTCGAATCATTACGTTTGATATCAATTGTCTGAGGAAGTATAGCATCAACATCAAATTTTTTATCCATATATGTTGTCACATCTTCTCGGCTATACATACCAATAGGCCCCCAAGTATTGAGAGAAACATAATTCTGAGAGAGTACATACAGGTAATCTCCTTCTCGACGTGACTGAGAAAGATCACCGTTCACCGTATAAAAACGAGAGAGTTGCGGTTGTGCAGGATTACTAATATCATAAACAACAACCACTGTCGAAGAACCATTGCCAACATTCACAGGTGTCTGACTATATACATAATTTTGATTCCAACGATTTGCAAGAATCGTAAGACGATTATTTGCTACATAGAGTTGGATATTTCCATAATTACTCGGGAGCTTGATACGCTTAACGAGAGATAGGTCACTCACAGGAACGGCACGAGTAATCGTAACATAATTAAACCCATCAGTATCAGGCTGATTAGAGGCATAATAGATATACTTACCATCTGTTTTTACTACTTCTGCTTCATCAACACCAGCTATCTGTATATTAGTCTGACTCACACTGACATCACCCCCTCCCCCACCAATACCTCCGCGATCAAGTGACGGAGTTGGAGTTGGCATTCATTCCATCATAACAGGCTTACCGACAGAACCGCCATACATACTTACCTGATCAATGAGATTTTGTTTGAAATATTTCGTGAGAACACTCTCCATAGCCTCACAAGAAGAAAAGCTCTTGAGATTAATATCGCTTATTGTTGTATTTTCTTGATCAAGAACCTGAGTATCGTCGAGAGCTGCAAAAGAAATACTCGCAAAAAGTGGTATCGAGACAAGAGCAAGAGTGAAAAATTTGTGCATACAGTGAAAAATTATACTATAACATCCAAAGTGTATGATTGATTTCTTAAGTTGCAAGATGCTTCACCGATTCTTCACATCTTCCGTGCTCTTATGAGCAACCATTATTCTCACAAGTTGTACTCTATCAGAGTATTTTTTCTGGAAAAAAGAGACACCTGTAGAACCCGAAACTCCTCTTATATCAGGAGAAGTATCAGGCGGATGAAGTAATTTCTCAGATAGAGCACCTGCTACTACGAATACCCAAAGTACTGATGATGGAGTTCTCATAGAAAGTGAAAAAAAAGAACGAGCTTCTATACTCGAAAAACGTGCAGACTATCTCGCTACCAATAACGAGTACCGTGAAGCAGCTGGGCTCTATGAACGTATTCTGCGTCTCGAGCCATCAGGTCAGATAGAAAGAAAACTCGCTCATATAGCCTACAAAGCAAAAAGCTTTCAAAGAAGCTCGGATCTCTATAAAAAATTCATAGATGATCTCTATCTCTCAGAAAAGGAAGAATTCCTTCATGCATTACGATATACAGGAGATGAAGAATTCACAAAAGCGCTCGCAAAATTGGACCTACCAGATAATATCCGAGAAGCATTTGAAGTATCATGGAAATGTGAATACGAATTTATCTCGTGTGAAAATGCCATCCGTTCATACAAACACGACTATGCACCAATTCGTGATCTCAAAAATGCACTCAAAAACTATGAAAACCTCTGAAACAAGGACCCAAGCTACAAAGAAGCACTCCTCATAGGCGCATTCTACAAAAACCAAGACTTCACAACAGCCATACGTGTAGGAGAAAATGTACTCAGGAGAAAGCCCGACTATCGACCAATTCTCAAGATCGTAGGATTCTCAGCGTTTATGACAGGCCAATATGAACGTGCACAGTGAGTTCTCGGAAAATACAAAAAACTCGAACCAAAAGATGCTGAAGCTGATTTCATACTCGGTCTTATTCACTTCGAAAAACAAGACTATGAGACATCAAATATTTACTTTAATAAAGCAGTACTCGGTGGATATAAACCAAAAATAGTCGTAGAGCGAAAACTCGCCTACAATTATTACGTTCTTGATTTACCAAAAAATATGTTTCAGGTGCTGGGGTATCTCATGCTCGAGCCAGATGTCACTGAAGCGGATGTAAACAACGCAGTATATCTCGCCCTGAGCTATGATGAAACGAGAAATGCTGGTGAGTGGATCAAGATAGGAAAAGAAAAATTCCCCGATGCCCAAAATCTCGCCTGACTCGAGGCATGGTATCTCCGAGCAACAAATAAAACATCAGAAGCTCAAAATCTCGTAGATACCCTCATCAATAAAGATGAAAATAACCTCATTGCTCTCGTACAATGAGGCATATTAGCCTACGAAGCCGGCTACAAAGAAAAATCAAAAACCCTTCTCAAAAAAGCAAAAATTATTGATGCTGGTGGAACCTGGGAAAAGACGATTGACGAATACCTCTCAAAAGAATAATGAGATTCTAGTCCATCTGTATAACGCCTTCTTTTTGACTTTCTTTGTGTCGGAAAGTAGTGTTTCAGAGTTTTTTTCGTAGATGGTTGTGCACAATCGATTGAGCCTCGGAAAAAGTGATTAGATCGGAAGAGCACACGTCTGAACTCCAGTC
>CALETF010000020.1 GCA_937920005.1 uncultured Candidatus Altimarinota bacterium | reverse complement strand
ACACTCTTTCCCTACACGACGCTCTTCCGATCTTTTCCGCAGGCTCGCCAGTGATTCTGACATCACCCTGGGAAGTGTGTAGGATACATACTTTAGAAAATTTTCCTATGCTTGCCTGAAATGACAAAATCTGAATCCAAGGAATGCAGAATGATTTATGAAACAAGAGAAAAATTGTTGGTTTGAATGCGACACCATAATCCTCGACACCAACTCTGACACAACGATTGTAGTTTCAGAATTTTTTGAGACCGACAGAAGCTGATAAGTCAGTGTCATTCGTGACATCACGTCGGAAGAGTTTTTGCCATTTACTCCAGCCAGCGATGTAGTAGGACATCCAGGTAATTATTGGCCAGAGGACCAACACCCAGAAAAAAAGCATAAGAAAAACTTTCATAAGAGTAGTATAGCACATACTTTGAACCATTGCAATATATGAGACCACCACTCTTCCAAAATCAACTCCAGAGACTTGCAACCAAAATGAGCTCTCTATACTAGGCCGTACTCAAAAATTATGAAAAAAACTGTTCTTTTGCTCACGAGCATCATATTGCTCGTGGATTCAGTGTCAGCACTCAATCTGCTCAATTATGCGGAATATTTGGCTGATAAACATGTGATAGTACGACAAAGGCCTATCGAAAACTACGCCCTGAGCGATAGAGTATTGCGCCAAGAAGTGGTCGGGATTGCTCTCCGTCTCACGGGTGGAAATTTCAGAAATATTGACGCCATAGCACTCCCAGATCCGTATACATGTGAAAATATATTTGCTGATGTGGGCCAAAATACTCCGAATTCATGGGCATGTCGTTCGGTTGAAATCGCAGCCAAAAATGGCATTATCACAAAAAATAATAAACACTTCAGACCAGAGGATGATATAACACGCGCAGAAGCCATTGCTATGGTACTTTCTGCGGTCAAATTAATGCCAAAAACAAACACTTCTCGACCTTGGCAAGAAAATGTGATGGAAACTTCGAAAAATTTGGGTATACTCCCGGAATGAGTGACAGCTGGTGATGAAAAAATCACACGCTGAGAACTCTTCTATGTTGTCAGTAACATCATAAAAGTACTCTACAAGCAAGAAATCATCTACATTGATTCTCTTGCCGATTAATACCGTTTTCATCTATGTCTAAAAAAGAAGAAGCTCAATACTGAGCCAGTTCGATTCAGGTCCTCGAAGGTCTCGAAGCCGTACGAAAGCGTCCTGGTATGTACATCGGTTCGACTGATGCACGAGGTCGTGATCACTGTATAAAAGAAATCGTTGATAACTCTATCGATGAAGCCCTCGCTGGCCACTGTACGCATATCACACTCCGACTCACCGATGATGGAAGTTGTGTCGTCGAAGATAATGGTCGAGGTATCCCAGTTGATGTTCATCCAAAAACAGGAGTTTCAACCCTCGAAACAGTTATGACAGTCCTCCATGCCGGTGGTAAATTTGGCGGAGAAAACTCTGGGTACAAAGTCTCAGGAGGTCTCCATGGTGTGGGTGCGTCTGTTGTGAATGCTCTCTCTATCAAGATGGTTGCGACAGTCTGGAAGGATGGCATCGAGTATCGCCAATCATACAAACAAGGAAAACCAGATGGCCCGATTGAAAAAGTCGGGAAAACTGATCATGCCAATGGAACACGCGTAGAGTTCTGGCCAGATGATGAAATATTTGAAGATATCGTCTTTGATTTTGGCTATGTCAAAAAAGATTTCCGAGAGCGAGCGTACCTCACACGAGGTATCACACTCACGGCTATCGATGAACGAAGTGGCAAACAAGACCGTATCCGATACTACTTCGAAGGAGGTCTCAAATCATACATTACGTATCTCAATCGTCACCACGAATCTCTCGGTGATATCTTCTGTACAGATAATGTCGTCGATTTTGTTTCTGTGGAAGTAGCGATGCAATACCGCAGAGAAGACTACTCAGAACATCTCACGAGTTTCGTGAACAATGTCATCACTCCAGGTGGAGGTACTCACATGACCGGTTTCCGAACTGCTCTCACACGTACTATCAATAAATACGCTCGTGAGAAAAATTTCCTCACAGAAAAAGATGCAAATCTCACCAACGAAGACGTGGCTGAAGGTCTCACAGCTATTATCTCTGTGAAAGTTCCAGAACCACAATTCGAAGGTCAAACAAAAGACAAGCTCGGTAACTCAGAAGTCCGTGGTATTGTCGACAAATCAGTCGCAGAAACACTCGGAGATTTCCTCGCAGAACAACCAAAAACAGCCAAAGCTATTATTGATAAATGTCTCCTCGCATCTCGTGCTCGTATAGCAGCACGTTCTGCTCGTGAAACTATCATCCGTAAAGGCGCACTTGAAGGCCTCACACTCCCAGGTAAACTCGCTGACTGTGCGAGCAAAGATCCATCAGTTTCTGAGCTCTACATCGTCGAGGGAGACTCAGCGGGTGGCTCTGCGAAGCAGGGTCGAAATCGTGAAATCCAGGCCATCCTCCCACTTCGAGGTAAAATCTTAAATACTGAACAAGCTCGTATTGATAAAATCTTCTTAAACGAACAAATCAAAAATCTCATCACTGCTATCGGTTGTGGTATCAGTGATACATTTGACCTCGCGAAGGCTCGCTATCACCGTATCGTCATCATGACGGATGCCGATGTCGATGGCGCTCATATCCGCACACTCCTCCTCACATTCTTCTACCGATTTATGCGTCCGCTCATCGATGCAGGGTACCTCTATATAGCTCAACCACCACTCTACAAACTCGCAAAAGGAAAAGAAGTTTGGTATGCGTATAGTGAAGAAGAGAAGCTCGAAATTATCGAAAAAAATGATGTCAAAACAGAAGGAATCCAGCGCTACAAAGGTCTCGGTGAGATGAATCCAGAACAACTCTGGGAAACCACTATGGATCCAGTTCGTCGAGTCATGGCACTTGTGACTATCGATGATGCAGAGGCGGCAGATGAAGTTTTCCGAGTCCTCATGGGTTCAGAAGTTCCACCACGTCGTCGATTTATCCAATCTCGCGCGAAGAGTGTTGCAAATTTGGATATCTAAGAATTTGATTTTTATAAAAATTGGGTTATAATATACTCATGGATGTTATAACAAATCATGAAAGTAGGGATGATGGATCTATCTGGAAACGATATAAAACCAGCACTGGTATTGAAGTGGTGGTCACGAGTGCCTTTCGAGAAGTCATGAGAAATGGACAGTCAAATATCGTTGATGACGGTAAAGATATTCCATCAAGTTTTTTGAGACTTCTTCACAAATACAGAAAAGACTATGAATCAAATAGAACTGGTGACTCCAGACGTTATATTGCCAGTTGATTTGAAGCAAGTTTTTTTGCTATTCAAGATTCAAATGTAGGTATAAGAGAGGAAAAACATGCATGACAGAATGAAGACAAGCTGGATAGAATGGATAGAATTCAACACCTTTTGGAGCTGTGAGCAATACCTCGATGGATTCATGCACCTGTACATTATGGCATGTTAAAAATACCACAAATGAGACGATGATATTATGATAAATTTTTACTCATGGAAAAAGTGGACTGAGGTGTAACAGCTTTTGATATTATTGATGAGCCAAGGAATGAAAATATTAGAAAGTCTATTATTCATGAATTTGGATGAGTTTACTGATTTGAAGCCTTAGAAGGTGATAATTACGAATCTTTTCGTAATGAGATAAGGAAAAAATATATTGAGGTAAAATTTATGCTAAAGAATGCTTTTGATCAACACAGAGATCAATTCCCATGATGGACGTTCTCGTCTCTGTTTACTGATTTATTGCAGAGGAATTTTATTATTACTCATAACCAAACTCCGATTGGTAATAGTAAAGTGAGCTTCTGGATTATAGACCAGTAGTTTTCTTGCTTTCCACGACAAAATAGGGCACAATATGCCTAGATGACACTGATAAAATACATTTTTGCATTCATTCTCGGTTCTCTTGCGGCTATTTCTATTGGGAAAATAGTAGCTTTTAGCGGTGCTGTCACCACGATTGATGCTTGGATCTTGACGCTCACGATTGTTGGTCAGGACGTGGGTGATCGTATGGTGATGCTTGCTCGAGTTTTATTGGAGGAGACTTCTTCCGAGGCGCTCGTCGGTATGAGCTATCTCGTCGGACATAGTATGCTCGAAGAACTCGTAAAATTCATTGCATTCTTTATTGCGTTCCAGATTAGCAAGCCAAATTCTATTCGTGAAATAGTGCTC
>CALETF010000019.1 GCA_937920005.1 uncultured Candidatus Altimarinota bacterium | reverse complement strand
CTGGAGTTCAGACGTGTGCTCTTCCGATCTATATAAATGGATGGGTAGATGCTCTGGGTGGCCGAGTATTTCTCTGGCCAGAGAATATAGCTGGTATAAAAACATATTTGGAAAAATATCATCCAGATCACCCCTTTTTTGTCTCTATAAAGAGCTGAAATTTTCGAAGCAATGATAATACTGGAAAATATGCTTTTACTTTTACGGGCAAACCACACAATATACATTTAGCCGAAACAGATTATCTCCAACAATACCTCGAAGAACGCACAAATCATCCTAGTATGACCGATTCTCAGATTGCTGAACAGCTTCGAAAAACTCACGCAGTTACCCTGAAGGCACAATGAGCTATTGATGCATTTGAAAATAAATATGGAAAAACTGCAAAATTTGATACAAAAAAAGATGTTTCTAAACAAATTTCTGTTATATCAAAAAGATTAGAAGCGCAATATACGGTCCTGAAAGATATCCTTACATGAGATAGTTATCCAGAATTGAAGAAGCAGTTTGAATCTATTTCTCAGTCTCGCCCAGAAATAAAGGATATTCTTTATGATATTCAATCAGGTTTTCTTGATTATAATTCTGACAATAATATTTGGATGACGTATGATGGTGTGGAAATAGAATTTAATTCAGAAGAGAATCAACTTATCCGAACTATTATTGATAAAAGCTTGCCAAACCATTCTCTTGCAAATAAACCACAAATACTTGGCCCAAAAACAAATGAGGAGCGAAAAAAAATACAATATACGCCTGTCATTATTGAGCGCAGAGTTCGTTTTTATCAACAATAATTTTCATTTATTATGTCTCTCTCACGACAAGTCTCTCAGGCAAAAAGTGCCATATCTGCTATTACTACGGATAATCTCGAAGATCAAAAACCAAAGGCCTCTAGCGCTGTTGATGCTGTTGGTGGCATAGGAAGACAGATTGTTGGAAATGCGCGAGAAGCGGTAGGGAATGATACATCTATACAGAGTGGTATTGATAAAGCACGCAATGAGCTCGAGACTCTCTGAAACGTGAAAGATACTTTCTTGTCTACGCTTGATACTCTCAGAAAAGATCTCGAGGAAGCGCATAATCGTTTTCAAAATGCTCTTACTAGTGCTGAAAAAACATTCAATGATAGTTTTTCGAGTGCTCAGAATGAAATGAGTTGAACTCTTTCGTCCATAGAGTCTGAAAGTGTTGCAAATAAGAGTCTTCATATTGAGATTTGAGATTTAGCTTCCTAGTTTTCGAAGTATTCATATACTCTGCATGACTTTTTCATGCATTTCTCAGCACCATCACATCCACTGATTTATTCCTTTTTGCTTTCAAAATGAGACTTTTCTCATGCAGAGAGACTTATTGTAGAAACGAGAGAACAGGGTGAGAAACTTTTGCAGACACTTGAAACGCTCGGAAATATCAATCCAACAGGAAAAATATATAAGCTTATTACTACACCAGTCGATATCCTCGAAGTGCAGAGTGATACGAATCTCGTTGGTATATTTCCGATTGAGACACTGGATTGGAAAATTGATGCAAGAGAAAAACAGCAGTATTGTTTTGAAATAGAAAAAGGTATGAAGTGTGATGAAAACACGCTTATTTCTTGGCTCACTGAGCATGGTTATACAGCCAGAAAAACCGACGAAATTGGGACATATTTCCGTGCTGGTGATACTGTTTCTATTCCTCTTCGAAAAGGGGTCCTTCGAGTGAGTTTTTTTGGTACAACCGTTGAAGAGCTTTTTTTGAATGAAGAATCTATTACTTCTGCTCAGATTTTTTCACTGCTTCCATTACTTCCCGAGGCACGAACTTCATAAATACCCATATCAGAATCGGTATCACGACGACATCATCAGCGAGTCAGAAAAAGAGTATAAAATCAGGAAGAGCATCCATAGGCATGAGGACGTAGCCGAGAATGCCTAGAGACAGAAGGAGCTTTGCTGTTATGGGTGTGCCCGGATGTCGAAAAGCTTTCCACGCATGACCGAGTTTCTTTTTGAGAGTACGAAAACGAGTTATAGTATTAAGGAATCACATAGATTACACTAATTCTGGATTAGATAAACCACATAACCACTATAGACCATCACAAATATGAGACCCTGCCAGCGCTCGAGTTTGTTTTTTCTGCCAATAAAAAATGCTAAAAAGAGGAGAATAGTTGCACTAATACATACCCATATATCTGTGAAATTTGATATTTCAATCGTTATTGGCGCAAAGAGCGAAGAGAGGCCAAGAATCCAGAAAATATTAAAAATATTTGATCATACGATATTACCTACCGCTATGTCATTTTGACCTTTTCGAGCAGCTACAATTGATGTTATCATCTCAGGCATTGATGTACCTATTGCTACAATTGTGAGACCGATAACTCTTTCTGACATTCATATAATTTGAGCAATTTTGACTGCACCATCGACAAACATTTTGCCTCCGATCATGAGTCCGGTGAGGCCAAGGATTATCATACCAAGGGAAACCCAGGTACTATATTTTTTGATTCCAGAGTCAGTGTTTTCCTCATCGTTACTAATCCCTGCGATGTAATAGAGGAAGAGTATGAAGAATCCAATAAGTACAAAACCATCTCCACTACTGATGATATTTTTTGTTCCCTGTCCAAAATAAATGTCTGCTCCAAGGAAGAGAACGATAAGTATAGCAAGGAGTGAAAAGGGTACTTCTTTCCATACTGTCGATGATTTGACGGGAATAGTACTGAGGACACTTGTGGTACCGAGAATGAGGAGAATATTTGCTATATTTGAGCCAACGATGTTCCCAAGGGCTATATCGTTTTTTCCACTCACTGCTGCCATGAGACTGACTGTTAACTCTGGTAATGATGTTCAAAAAGCTACAATTGTAAGCCCTATTACGAGACTTGAGATTCCAAATTTTTTAGCAATAGAAGCAGAACCAGATATAAGTAAATCCGCTCATTTCACTAAAATAATCAAACCTAATAAGGCTAGCAAAAGAGAGAGTATCATAATATAAAAATTATTTTACGAGGTCTGCAATATGCTTTTTATCTTTTGAAGGGAAGAGCACTGATGCGAGAATAGAGATGGTGAGACAGCCCACAATAATCCCAAGAGAGACGAGTATGTCGAAGTGATAATATCCAGAGATAAGCATCTTTGTACCAACGAAAGCGAGAACAGCCGAGAGACCGTATTTGAGATAGACAAAATTTCCCATCATCCCTGAGAGGGCAAAGTAGAGCGAACGAAGACCAAGGATAGCAAAGATATTACTCGTATAGACAATAAACATGTCATGAGAGATAGCGAGGACAGCAGGGATAGAATCGAGAGCGAAAACGAGATCAGTAAACTCGATCATGAGGAGTGCTACGAGCATCGGTGTTGCTGCGCGTTTGGCATTTTGCATAGTGATAAATTTGCCACCATCCATTTCCTTTGAGATAGGCATAATTTTTTTGAGGAGACGTACAATGAGCTTTCGTTCAAACTCGATTTCTTCTTTGCTTTCGAAGAGCATTTTGATGGCCGTCACGATGAGGAAACCTCCAAAAATATAGATGACAAAGTGGAATGTTTCGAGTATTTCGATGCCGAGTTTGATAAATATTGCACGCATGATAAGGGCTCAGAGGATTCACCAGAAGAGGATCTTGTGTTGGTAGATTTTTCCGATTTTGAAATATGAGAAAATCATGATAAACACAAAGAGATTATCGACGCTGAGTGATTTTTCCATCACATAGGCAGTCACGAATTCGAGTGCTTTTTGGCTTCCCATCCAGTGAGCGACGAGAGCGGCAAAAATACCTGCAAAACCTATCCACACCGCACTCCAGATAAGTGCTTCTTTTGTTTTTATTTCGTGTGCTTTTTTATTGAAGAGTCCCAAATCGAGGACGAGCATAATAGTGACGAAGATGAAGAATCACTCCCAAAAATATGTCTGGACATCCATAAAGAGAAAAAATTAAATAACTCACACATCGTATGAGTTTGCGTAGATTTTCAATTAAAACTACTATAAAAAATTCATACTATTAACTATATCTTTTCTTATCTGATCATATCCTGGTGCATGACTTGGGCATAACTGAATTGCAAAACCATAAG
>CALETF010000018.1 GCA_937920005.1 uncultured Candidatus Altimarinota bacterium | reverse complement strand
CTAGTGACTGGAGTTCAGACGTGTGCTCTTCCGATCTTGTTTTTCAAAAATAACGAATTCCCCTTCAGTTTTTGATCTTCATAATATAACAATACTATGATCATGGGAAAAATAGTCATCAGACCACGATGTAGCAAAAATTGGGAATTTGTTCTCCTTGAGCAATTCTCCCAAATCACTAAAATTAAATTTTGGCCTATACTCATAGTGTGCACTCAGGTCATCAAATTGAACATCGTACCCTCGACACTCAAGTTGTCATTTATTCATAAGCCAACTAACAACTCAGTGGCAATTTGAGTCTAATAAAATTTTTAGTAAAAGATTTTGTGCCTTATTCCATTCATTATTCTCTGGATCATACAACATAGAATGGGAAATTTTTTGTGCGTAAAAACAAAACCATACTCTTCGTCAAATATCACAAGTCAAAGATAGTGTTTCTCGTCACCCTAACTCAAAATCATGTCTTCATTTTCTAACAATATCTATCCCCTCTCATCACTGAAGTGTAGTTAACAAATTCATTAAATTACTATAATATGTAATTTATTTTGTCAATTTCCTCCAAAATTGACACTTTTCAGCTCCATTCATGAGATTTTTCTTTGTCCAATTTTTCTGATTTTTTGGGAAAAAATCTACTGAGGTAATCACTCATCCGTACAGGCTGTTTGATTGAAATATGTCCTCTAATTTTTGATATGTCTCTGCGAGGTTTTCGTCTCCTATTCTTTTTCCGTAAGGAGGATTCGTAATAAGGCATGATCCATCTTCATAAGAAACCTCAGAGAGATCCGATTCAGTAAAACGAATCGTATCAAGTACTCCTGCTCGTGAAGCATTTTTACAGGCAATATCTATCATCCGAACATCATAATCACTCCCATATATTTTATATGATTTGTCATACATTTTTGACTGAGCCTCTTTGACAGCTTTTTCATGGTACGGAAGGTCATACCATGGGAAATAAAGATAATCAAATTCTCTCTTTATGCCTGGTGCTATATTTCTCGCTATCATGGCAGCCTCTATGAGGATAGTTCCACTTCCACACATAGGATCATAGAGAGGTGTACGAAATTTCCAACCACCGAAAAGAACGAGGGCTGCTGCCAGAGATTCCTTAATTGGCGCTTCTCCTGCTTCTGTACGATATCATCGTTTGTGAAGAGCATCTCCTGAGGTATTAATCAGTACATGGAGCTCATCGCTCACGAGCAAGAGAAATATTTCTATAGGATGACTATTTTCATTTTCTTTCCAGTAGTCATCACTCCCCATGAGTGAGCGGATAATTGCTTTTTTTCCGAGAGATTGCATGCTAGGAGTATGCGTGATAACAGAGCGGCTAGTGGTAGCAGAAACAAGTATTGGCGTGCCGACAGGTATCCACTCAGACCAATCAATCTGTTCTATAACAGAAAAAAGCATCTCAAGGGAAGTAACCTGGATTTTCTCAACTTCTATATAGATACGATTTGCGACACGAGACCAGATATTGGCTTTTGTGAGCGTCATCATATCCCCTTCAAATCCCACCATCCTATCCTGACCATAGGTAATAGATATATCTTGTCTCTCAAGTTCTGAGCGAACAAGAGACTCTACCCCATTCATACATGTCGCAACAAATTGAGTCATAATTATTTACACTGAAGAATATCGATAGAATTGCCTGGAAATATGCTGCCAGCAGGCACCTCAACAACGAATTGTGATGGTTTTGAACGAAACAGCATTGGATCTTTTGTTTCATGCTGTGGGCGCATATTTCTCGCAACATCAACGAGCTTTCCTGCTGCGTTATAGAAATAGATATCGAGCGGTATATAGGTATCCTTCATCCAGAAGGCTTGAGGTTTTTCTCTATCAAATACAAAGAGCATACCACATCTGTCACAGAGCGTTTTTCGATGCATGAGGCCTCGCTCATGCTCATCTGGCGTACGAGCTATTTCAAAAAACCAATCACCGCCACGAGCACTTACCCGACAATGCTTGTATCATTCTTTCCAGAAAAAAGCCCCAGAGACCAGGATGATAACAAAAACGATGATAGCAAGGCTCGATATCTTCATAACCCCAATGTATCGTCATTTTATGAACTTGCAAGAGCTTCTATTTTGATTTCTATGAGTTATTTTTATAATTCCTCTATGCTATCGCTCTACAACACACTTTCCCGAAAAACTGAGATATTTAAACCTCTCGACGATGAGAAAGTAAAATTTTATGGTTGTGGACCAACAGTCTATAATTACGCTCACATTGGCAATCTCTGTTGTTATACCTTTGAGGATATCATTATCCGCAGTCTCGAATTTCTCGGGTATGAAGTCGATGCACTCATGAATCTCACTGATATCGATGATAAAACCATTCGCGATAGTCAAAAAGAACATACCACTCTCAAGGCCTTTACAGAACACTATACAAAACTCTTTTTCGAAGATCTCACAAAACTCGGTATTACCAGCTTCAAACGCCATAAACCAATTTCTGAGCTCGTTCCAGAGATGATAGGAATGACACAGAAACTCATCGATACAAAACACGCATACGTGAGTAATGACGGATCAGTTTATTTTGACATCAAGAGCTTCAAAAAATATGGAAATCTCGCCCATCTCGATACCAAAGGTATGAAAGCAGGTGCTCGCGTAAAACAAGATGAATATGAAAAAGAAAGTGTGAGCGATTTTGCTCTCTGGAAGTCATACGATGTTGCGGATGGGGAAAATTTTTGGGAGGCTCATTTTGATACAAAAGAAGGACCAAAAACTCTCAAAGGACGACCAGGGTGGCATATCGAGTGTAGTGCGTGTAATCTGTGGTGACACGGTGAACAAATAGATATCCATATGGGCTGAGTTGATCTCATATTCCCTCATCATCAAAATGAAATAGCTCAGACCGAGGCATTGACTGGCAAAACTTTTTCTACGTATTGGATGCATACAGGTCACCTCCTTGTCGATGGCAAAAAAATGAGTAAATCTCTGGGTAATGTCTACAGACTACAGGATCTCGAAAATAAGTTCCCAAATAAGAAACACTTGATCTACCGAGCATTTCGCATGATGTGTTTACAGAATCGTTATCGTGAAAATTTTAATTTCACTTTCTCTCGTCTAGAAAGTGCTATGACAACAATAGAAAATCTCGATAATACACTCAAACGTCTCAAATCATACATCCCAAGAAATACAAAAGTTCGTCGAGAATTCCGTGACGAATTACAGGCATCCGTTCAGTCTTTTGTGGAATCACTCGAAAATGATTTTGATACAGTGATAGCCCTTACGGTCGTTTTTGATTTTATAAAAAATGTACACCGGGATATCGATTCTGATTCTCTGACAACAAAAGAAGTATCATCAGTCATAGAGCTTCTCCGATCATGGGATGCTGTTATGGGGGTTTTTGACTGGACTATTTTAGAAGAAAAATCTGTACCAGAAAACGTCGAAAAAATGGCACAAGAACGCCAAGAAGCAAAGAAAAATAAGGACTTCGCACGTGCTGATGAGTTGCGTCAGGAAATTGAGAAGCTGGGATATACAATTACAGACAGTAAAGATGGTCCTATAATAGAAAAAAAATAATTATGTACCTCTTTATCGACACCATCTCCGATCCTACCTACGTCGCCCTGTTTGATGAGAAGAGACATATAGTGGATACACAAGCATGGCCAGGAAAACAAAGAGAATTTGACACACTCACTGAGGAAATCAATGATTTGCTCGAGAAAAATAATATTTCCTACAAATGACTCTCTGGCATGGTCGTCATGGTAGGGCCTGGAAGCTTCACCGGAACACGAGTGACCACTCTCGTAGCAAATGCTATCAGCTACGGTTTTAATACCCCCCTCTTTCCATTAACTGTTTGAGAATTTTTCTCACTCCAGGATGCACCTCTCCCCTGGATAACGAGCGTAACAAAGAAAGAAGTACTCCTGTGGACGAATAAAGGACAAGATGCTATCCTCGAACAAATATCAAATCTTCCTGAGGGAACCTACACCACCCTGGCACCAATTGACTTCCAACATCAAAAAAATACTATAAAAACAGCACATAACTACACAAAGGTCATATCACAACTACCTCTCAACAAATCTCAAGAACGAGTAAAACCCGTCTATGCAAAGGATCCAAATATTACTCTCAAAAAAATAACCCATGCATACTAAAGAAAAAGCAGATCAAAAAGTCCGAGAATGCGTCGGAATAGCACTCGAATCAAATGAGGAACTCTACATGGTTGTCAGGAAACACTGGATTATACTCGTCGAAACTTTTGTATTTCTCGCCATGCTTATAGGCGTCTGCATTGGAGTTTATTTCATCGCAAATTTTGCTCAAATATCAATACTCCTTACCAGCATAACAATGATTGGTATAGTTATGATTGGTCTCCAGTATATTTTTGTTCACTGGGTTAACAATGAACTTGATTTACTCATCATCACTAATAGGAGAATTATATCCTACGATCAAGTACGATTTCTCGATCGAAAAATGTCTCAAACTACCATCGACCTCGTTCAAGAAGTGAATGCATCTACTTCATGACTTCTCGGGAATATTCTCCATTACGGAAACCTCATGATCAAGACTGCGAGTGATTCGGCTGGTGATGTATCAGATTTTAACATGACGCACATTCCAGAGCCCATTGATACATCTCGTTTGATTCATAGTTTCATAGACGAATACCGTCACTCTTTAGACCCTAATGAAAACGAATGACAGAAGTAAAGCTGGAAGAGAGCTGGAAGAGAGCTCTTGCAGCAGAATTTGGAAAACCCTATTTTCGGGAGCTTTCTCAGTTTGTAAAAAATGAGATACTTGCGGGTCAGACAATATACCCTCATCCAAAAAATATATTTGCCGCTCTGGACAAAACTCCATTCGAAAAAGTAAAGGTTATCATACTTGGGCAGGACCCCTATCATGGACCAGGACAGGCCCATGGACTCTCTTTCTCTGTCATGGAATGAGTGAGAAATCCGCCATCACTGATGAATATATTTAAGGAAATTCAATCAGATCTCGGTATCTCCACACCAAAAAATGGAGATCTGACACGTTGGGCAGAACAAGGCGTACTCCTCCTCAATACCACACTCACAGTCCGTGCAGGGCAACCTATGTCTCATGCTGGGAAATGATGGGAAACCTTTACTGATTCAGTCATACAGACACTCTCTGATAAACGTGATTTTTTGATTTTCCTCCTCTGGGGAAGCCACGCGCAAAAAAAGAAATCTCTCATCGATACAAAAAAACATATCATCCTCGAAGCTCCGCACCCCTCTCCCCTCTCAGCTCATCGAGGCTTTCTCGGCTGTGGTCATTTTAGTAAAACAAATGCTCTCCTGAGAGAGCATGGCTTAGCAGAAATTCAGTGGTAAATTTGGTGCCCCAAACAAGAATCGAACTTGTATTTGCTCGTTAGGAGTGAGCCGTTCTTCCATTAAACTATCAGGGCATTTGTGGCTATTATAGAGAAAAGTAGAAAGAAAAAAGAGAGAAAATACTGATTTTATCAGATTTTTTCATTATTTTTGAGAGAAGTCTAGTCTTATATCATCGTTTTGATTGTCCAGATGTTTCGTTTCGGTAAAAAACAGAGTATTATTATACTATCACGAACATGTCTCCCGAACTGATTTTTCTCCTCTTTATTCTCGTCATCTTCCCAAGTGTGGGAATGGTGATTGTTTTTTTGTTTAAAAAAGGCGTCGATCAGAAGCGGAGCCTCGAAAAGGTACACCTCCAGATTCTCATTCCCCGAAAAGACTCTGAAGCAGATGCAAAAAATGATAATTCAAAGGATTTTAAAGAATATATCGGTCTCATGGAACAACTTCTGGTTGCCATGAATTCACTCTATTCCGGCAAATTTTTCAATAAATTGCGTGGCCAACATACCTTTTCTCTGGAATATATCGCCTACAAAAACCAGATATATTTTCACATGGTTGTACCTCGTCGATATCAGGGCCTTGTGGAGAAACAAATAACGAGTTTCTTCTCAGACGCAGTCATAGAAGAAGTCGACGAAATCAACCTCTTTGAGGGTGATAATCTCCATTATGCGACAGAATGTCTCACGCTCGGTCACGACTATATATTCCCAATAAAAACCCACCAAAAACTCGAATCAGATCCAATCAACAATATCACCAATGCGCTCTCAAAACTCGAAGAAGATGAATCATGTATGATTCAGATTATACTTCGACCAACTGATAACCACTGGCAGAAACATGCGAGCAAACACGCGAGCCATCTCCAGAAGCACGGACATCACGGTGGTGGTTTTGGCCCACTCGATTTGATAAAATGATTTGTTAATTTCTGGAAGACTGATTCAAAAGACGAACACAAACACGAAGAAAAAGAAGGGCCGAGTGCTCTCGAATCAGAAGAAGTCAAACTCATCGATGAAAAAAGTAAGAAAATCGGTTACGACAGCATCATCAGAATCATCACCGTGGCTCGAGATCATCACGCCTGTGAGATTCAGATGAAAAACATTATTTCATCTTTTGAACAATTCAGAAGTCCAGATACAAATCATTTTCATGATACTCATGAGCATGCGAGTGCTCGTACAGTGAGAAACATGATTTACAGAACTTTCTCTCGCCCTGGTATCAAAAAATGGAAATCAATGATTCTCAATGTCGAAGAAATCGCCTCAGTATTTCACTTTCCACATTCGAAATACAATCTCACTCCTGAAATAAAGTGGCAAAAGTTTAAAATCGTCAAAGCCCCTGACAATCTCCCAAAAGATGGAATCCTCCTCGGACACAATGTGTACCGTGGGAAAAAAGTACCTGTCTATATGCAATCAGAAGATCGCATGCGACATTTCTATGTCATCGGTCAAACAGGTACAGGTAAAACCACTATTCTCCAAGCGATGGCTCGACAGGATGTGAAACTCGGCCACGGCCTCGCTGTTATGGATCCTCACGGAGATTTCGTTGCTGATATGCTCCCTCATATTCCCCGAAGTCGCGCTGACGATGTCATCTACTTCAATCCAGGAGATACGGCCCGACCAATGGGTCTCAACTTGCTTGAAGCACGAGATCAGGAAGAGCGAGAATTTATCGCACAAGATGCTAATAAGATGATGATCAAACTCTTCGGTAATGAAGTCTTCGGTCCTCGTATTCAGGACTACTTCCTCAACGGTGTTCATACCCTCATGGAATATCCTGCCGGTGGCGCTCTCACGGATATCGTTCGTCTCTTTACGGATGAAAATTTCCAGATGGAACGTCGTCGAACACTCCAAAATAAAATCGTAAAATCATGGTGGGACTATACCTACGCTGCCATGGGTGACCGTGAAAAGAAAGAAATGATTCCTTATTTCCAAGCGAAATTCTCTGGTTTCATCACGAATGAAATGCTCCGAAATATTATTGGCCAGACAAAGAGCTCCTTTCAGGTGGATGACGTCATGAACAGTGGGAAAATTCTCCTCATCAATCTCTCAAAAGGTCTTCTCGGAGATCTCAACTCAAAACTCTTGGGTATGATATTCGTTACAAAAATTCAGACGGCAGCGATGGCTCGTCAAAAAATCGAAAAAGACAAACGAAAAGATTTCTTCTTCTATATCGATGAGTTCCAAAACTTTGTCACAGATTCTATCGAATCAATCCTTTCAGAGGCTCGTAAGTACAGACTGTCTCTCAATGTAGCACACCAATACATGTCTCAGCTTGAGCAATCAGATGCGCTCACAAAGAGCTCTGTTAATCTCAAAAATGCCATCTTCGGTAACGTCGGTTCTATGATGAGTTACAAGGTCGGTGCTGAAGATGCTGAAAAGCTTGAGAAAGAATTTGCTCCAAATTTCTCTGCTGGCGATCTCGTGAATATGGATAAATTCAAGGGTGTTATGCGCCTTATGATCGATGGGCAGGTGTCTCGAGCGTTTAGTCTCATACCAGAAAATATCTATCTCGATAAAGGTGATCCAAAACTGATGCGTGCTTATATGGAACTCTCTCGTCTTAAATACGGCCGCGAAAAAGAATTCGTCAATCGTGAGATACTCTTCCGTATTGGTGCCCCTTAATATTTATGAAAAAAAACATTCTTACATCTTTTTTTCTTTTTACCGCCCTCACCAGCGTTGCTTTTGGTGAGTGTCAACCAACCAATGAACAAGGATATCAGAACTATAGCAAAGGTCAGTATTCCTATGAATGTAATGTAGCAAATCTCTGTCTCGGTACAAGGTATGGTGGTACTTACTGGAACTATGATACGAGCAAACAACTCGTCATCAAACACGATAAAAACAAGTATCCAGATCTTTCTCAAAAAAGTGCGAGTTTTGATGAGATACATAAGACGTACATGGACACGATGAATAACATCATGAACTGTGCCATTCTCAAATCCAAATATACGCTCCACAAAAAAATCATCACTGATTTCAAGGTTTCAGAAAAAGCAAAAAAAGTATTCCAAGAGGCAAACACAATCATTGAAAAACAAATCCAAGAACAAAAATGCATCGCCCCTCGAGAAGCGGATAAAATATACAATGCCAAAGACCTCCTCGATTCTATGAGCTATGAACAGTGTGTCTACCATATGTATGTCTTTTACTACAAACAATTTTGTGGAACCGGTCTCGGCAGCTGTCTAGGGACAAAACTCACTCGTGCTGGAGATATAGCCGACAAATCGAGAACACAGAGAAATAAACTCCAGGATGAACAAGAAATATCCGATCTCGCACTCGAGACAGCTCTCTCGCTTTATGAGAACTTTGAAAGGACCTATATATCTCATGCGCTCCTCGAACTCATCGAAGTAGAACTCACCGAAAGCAAGCGCTATATCGGTGTCACCATCAAAGCTCTCCAACAATTCATCTCAGTAGCTGATGTGCAAAAAAGTGAGAAGAAGCGATAAAACCACTTTTCTCTTTACTTCACAAAAAGATACGCTATACTGTGCCCATCGTCAG
>CALETF010000017.1 GCA_937920005.1 uncultured Candidatus Altimarinota bacterium | reverse complement strand
ACAAGTTCTCGAAGCTCACCTCGGTGAAGCAGCGAGACAGCTCGGTATCAAGGTAGCGACTCCAGTTTTGAATGGTGTGACGATTGATACAGTACACGATCTCATGAAACAAGCAGGTATGGATACATCAGGAAAGGTCCAACTCTATGATGGACAAACTGGTGAACCATTCCAAGAAAAAACCATGCTCGGTACCGTCTACATGCTCAAGCTCCACCATCTTGTTGAAGACAAAATCCACGCTCGTGCTGTCGGTCCATACTCTATGATTACGCAACAACCTCTCGGTGGTAAAGCTCAGAACGGAGGTCAGCGATTCGGAGAAATGGAATGTTGGGCGATTCAGGGTTACGGTGCAGCTAATATCCTCCAAGAAATCCTCACCATCAAATCAGATGATATCACAGGACGTACTCAGGCATACCGTGCTATTGTCAAAAATGAACACATCAAACGACCAAGCGTTCCAGAATCATTCCATGTGATGATCAAAGAGCTTCAGGCTCTCGGTCTCAAGATGGAACTCCTCGAACAAGGTGAAGTCAATGAACGTACTGAAACCTACAACGATCGTATGGGCGAAGTAGAAGTCCTCTCAGAAATAGCTGACACTGCTTCTTCCGCTGAATAATCCTCTCATTTTTTTAACTTCTGTTTATGACTCACGACACAACAAACGATGAAAATCTCGCTCCAGAAACAGAGCTTGATTCTTTTGATCTTCCAGAGGAAACTCTTGAAGGAGAGGATGATCTTCTCGGAGAAGGTGAAGCTGATGCTGAGCCAGATTTCTTTGCTGAAGAAAAAGCAAATTTCCTCGGTGATGACAACATGAATCCGTATCTCACTGATGAGATGACAGATTTCCTCAATGACAGAATCACAGACTATTCTGCTATTAGCAAAAATGCTGGTAAGCAAAATATTACTGCTGGTAAAAATCTCAACAAGGTTCGAGGTATTTCTATCTCTATTGCAAAAAAAGAAGACATCCTTGCTCAATCACACGGAGAAATCCTTATCTCAGAGACTATCAACTACCGTACTCAGCGTCCTGAGCGTGGTGGTCTCTTCTGTGAACAGATTTTCGGTCCACGAAAGAACTACGAATGTGCATGTGGTAAATACAAGCGTATCCGTTACAAAGGCATCATCTGTGAGCGTTGTGGTGTCGAAGTCACAACATCTCAGGTACGACGTCAGCGCATGGCTCATATCGAACTCGCTTCTCCAGTAGCACACATTTGGTTCCTCAAATCTGTGCCTTCTCGAGTTGGTCTCATGCTCGATATTCCAGTCAAAAAACTTGACCAGGTTGTCTACTTTGCTGCCTACCTCATCATCGATGTTCACGAGGATTTCCGCAAGGATGCACTCGCTTCACTCGAGGATCGTTTCAAACAAACACGAACAGAGATGCAAAAAGAATTCACTGGCATGCTCAATGAAGCAAAAATAGCACATGAAGCTGGTGAAATGAAAGAAAAAGCAGTTCGTGAAATGGAGAGAGACTGTGAAAATAAACTCGAAGAACTCGATGCAGAATATCGAGAAATGCGAGACAAGCTCCAGGCTCTCACATCAGGAACTGTTATTTCAGAGCTTGATTACCGTCTCCTCATGGAGCGTTTCCCACAAGTGTTTGTGGGTGGTACAGGTGCAGAAGCTATCCGTCAGCTCCTTGATCGTGTTGATCTCGCAGCCCTCATCCAGAATCTCCAAAAAGAAATCAAAACTGCTCCAAAATCAAAAGAAAAAAAGCTCCTCCAAAAGCTCCGTCTCTCTATTGACCTCTTCTCAAGTCATCAGCATCCTCGTGACTTTATCATGGAGGCTCTCCAGATTCTCCCTCCAGATCTCCGTCCGATGATCCAGCTCGATGGTGGACGTATGGCGTCTTCAGATTTGAACGACCTCTACCGTCGTGTTATCAACCGAAATAATCGTCTCAAAAAACTCATCCAACTCGGTGCTCCAGAAGTCATTCTCAAGAATGAAAAACGTATGCTCCAGGAATCAGTCGATGCACTCATCTCTGGTTCAGTTCGTAGCTCTCGTTCTGGATATGCGATGGCAAACAAGCGCAAGCTCAAATCACTCACTGATATCCTCAAGGGTAAACAAGGTCGTTTCCGTCAGAATCTCCTCGGTAAACGTGTCGACTATTCTGGTCGTTCTGTTATCGTGGTTGGTCCTGGTCTTGAGATGGATCAGTGTGGTCTTCCAAAAACTATTGCACTCACACTGTTCCGACCATTTGTTATCGGTAAACTCATCGAACGTGAATACGCATTCAACGTGAAACACGCAGAAAAAATCATCGAAGAAAATACAAAAGAAGTGTGGGATGCTCTCGAAGAAGTGATTGAAGGAAAATACGTTCTCTTGAATCGTGCTCCAACACTTCACCGACTTGGTATCCAGGCATTCCGTCCGACTCTCGTAGAAGGAAAGGCCATTCATCTCCACCCACTCACCTGTGTGGCGTTCAATGCTGACTTCGACGGAGATCAAATGGCTGTCCACCTCCCACTCACACCAGAGGCACAACGAGAAGCACGCGAGCTCATGGCGACATCAGCGAACATGTTGAATCCTTCAAATGGTGAACCAATCGTTTCTCCAACACAGGACATGATTCTTGGTTGTTATTATCTCACAAAAGAAGAATCAGATTCATTCAAGGACAATGTCTTTGCTTCATTCGACGATGCATCAGTTGCTTACATGAATCGCGAGATTACTCTCCACACACAAATCCGTGTTCGTAACTGGGTTCCTCTTACAAAAGATGGCCCATATACGACCTATGGACGTATGCTCTTCCATGCGGCACTTCCAGCTGGATACCCATTCCAGAACATGACGATGACAAAGAAACAACTCTCGAAACTTCTCTCTGCTATCTTCGAAGTGTATGGAACAGAGCAGACAGCTGTGGTTGCGAATCAGATCAAAAATCTCGGTTTCAAATACGCGACAATGTCTGGTCTCTCAATCTCTGAGAGTGACATGCTCACTCCAGACAACAAGAGTGAAATCCTCGAAAAAGCGACAGAAAAAGTGCGTACTATCCAGTCTATGGCGTACGAAGGTTTTCTCACAGACGATGAACGTTATGAACAGTCTATTCGTATTTGGAGCCAAGCAAAAAACACAATTGAATCTGAGATGAAAAAAGTATTCCCAAAAGAGAATCATATCTACCACTTCATTGATTCTGGTGCCCGAGGTTCTTGGGGTAACGTCACACAGCTCTGTGGCATGAAGGGTCTCGTAGCATCTCCATCTGGTAAGACAATCGAGCTCCCAATCAAATCAAATTTCAAAGAAGGTCTCACTGCTCTCGAATACTTCATTGCGACACACGGATGACGTAAAGGTAAAGCAGATACAGCGCTCAAAACAGCTCAATCTGGTTACATGACTCGTCGTCTCGTTGATGCAGCCCAAAATATCCTCGTTCGAGAACAAGATTGTGGAACACTCCACTTCGAAGAAGTCCCACGTGATGGAGGAAAATCAGTTGTATTCCAAGAATCATTCGAAGAACGTATCTACGGAAAAGTTCTTGCAAAAGACCTTACAGAAGGCAATGAAGTGATTGCGAAAAAAGGTGATATCATCGATCAACCACTCCTCAAGACTATTCTTGCTGCCAAGATGCCAACTATCCCAGTTCGCAGCATGCTCATGTGTGAAACACACGAAGGTGTTTGTCAGCACTGTTATGGTATGGATCTCGCTCGAAATCGTATCGTCGATATCGGTACTCCAGTTGGTATCGTCGCTGCTCAATCAATCGGTGAACCTGGTACTCAGCTGACGATGCGTACATTCCACTCAGGATGAGTTGCAAAAGAAGGAGGAGACATCACAACTGGTCTTACTCGTGTCGAAGAACTCTTCGAAGCACGTACTCCGAAATATCTCGCGAAAATCAGTCATATCGATGGTGAAGTCACCAAAATCGAACACACCAAGACTTCAGCATCTATCTTTGTTCGTGCTCACAAACCTGAAACTCGTGAATACTACATCCCTCATGACTACGAACAAGAAGTGAAGACTGGTGATGCAATCAAGGCAAAACAAATGCTTGCTCGCAATCCAGAAACAAAACAAAAGATTCTCGCCTCTACGAGTGGTGTCGTATCAAAAGTAGAAAACGGTATCATCTACGTCTCTGATACAGAAGCTCAAACGCTCGAATACGTCATCCCATTTGGTCGTAAAACAACCGTTCAAAAAGGTGATCTCGTTCAAAAAGGTGATAAGCTTTGTGAAGGAAATATCGATGTCGAAGAACTCATGACAGTGGCTGGTCCAGCAAAAGCACAACAGTATATCGTCGCTGCGGTCAAGGAGATTTATGCATCTCAAGGTCAGACAGTGAACGCGAAACACGTGAGCTGTATTATCCGTCAGATGTTCTCAAAGGTGACTATCATCGAACCAGGAGATTCAGAATTCTTCCAAGGTGATACGGCTGATATTGGTATCTTCAATGATACAAACAAAAAACTCGTCGCTGCTGGCAAGAAACAGGCTATCGGTCAGCGTCTCGTTCTCGGTATTGCAAAAGTCTCTCTCTACTCAGATTCTTGGCTCTCTGCGGCTTCATTCCAGGAGACAGTCAAAGTCCTCGTGGATGCTGCGAGCAAACGTCGTATCGACCACCTCGAAGATATCAAATCAAACGTGATTATCGGTCGTCGTATTCCGACACTCCAATACTTCCAGAACAATCTCGAGCCTGATGAAGAATACTATGAAGGAAATGTGACAGACGTGACAGAAGTTCACTCAGCACACGCTCTCGTCCCAGATGTTGAATAGTTTCATTCAGCTTCAAAAATCCCCACCGAATAGTGGGGATTTTTTGTGTAGAAAGCTTTTATAAAATTAGAGCATCATGCCTATTACAGCTCCCATTGCACTGAGTGCGAGGAGAGAGTAGCCTGCAGTGATGAAGTAGAGCTTGGCTGGACGCATATCGTAGAGATAGTGAATAGCGATAAAGAGTGCAACAAAAATACCAAAATTATATCCGAGAATGAGTCATTTTATAGCTCCAGACCACTGAAGATGTTTGAGAAATGCTGTCATGTCAGCTGCCAAAAAGAAGAGCATCGGTGTTTGCCATATAATGGCAGTTTTTGCTCGCTGTTTGAGTGAGACATCCTGGAGTTCGAGATTGGCAAGCCGTCGCCATGTTTTTCCAAAGACACGAGAGTGATACCAGACCACACCGAGAGTGAGAGCGACCCCGATAGCGAGAATATTTGATATCCATTCTATATCCGTGAGGAGTGAGATGGCAGGATCGAGATTGAGAGTAATAGTCATGGTGAATTATAACATTAGAGTACGAATCCTATGACGAGACCCATGAGACTCATAGAGACCAGCGTATATCATGCGACAATCGCATAGAGTGCGAGAGGACGCTGTTCATAGAGATAGTGAATTGCCATAAAGAGACAGATGATGAGACCGAGATCATATCCAATGAGAAATGCTTTTGCTGGAGTATCGTATTCGAAGTGTTTGCAGAATGCAGCGATATTTGCCGCGATAATAAACGTGATAGGGATATTCCATACCATAGCATTTTTGGCTCGTATATTTTTTGTGTCTTCTTCCTTGAGTCATACGAGTGTGCGCCACTTGGTTCCAAATACTTTTGGATGAAACCATATAATACCAAGGATTGTTGAAACAATTAATGCTGATATGTCAGCCGCCCAAGATATGTTGGCTATGATATGGAGAACAGAGGAGAGGAGATCCATAGGAGAGAATTATATCTCTTAGTGTATAGTGCTTGGGGACTTTGAAAACCAAACACTCTTGCAAACATCATTTCTAGTTTATAATAGAGACATGCACGGACCAATACTTCACTCCTCCCGTCCTGGTATAGTTGCTCAGACTCTTGCTCTAGTTGCACGGGTATGGCAGCGAACACAAGATGGGGTTGCGAAGCTTCTTGGTCTCCGAAATGCCAATACGGCTAGCACAGTCGTCGGTGTCGCAGGACTAACCACGATGGCAGTAGCGAGCCTCCTCGGACCTCTTGCCCCGGCTGTCTATGGAGCGGGTCTCTTTGCCGCTGGCGTCGGAGGAGCGGGACTTGTCGAAAATCATATTACCAAAAAAATCGCACGAATGGATGGGAAAGGCTAAAAAATCAGTTGTGAAAGAGAGGTGATACATATAATCTCAGTAATGGCTCATCTCTTCTCAAAAATTGTCCTCAAAGACGCACTAAAAAATATCTCTATTGCTGACATGGAGAGTAAAATCACGATCCTGCAGGAATGGAATGCGATGTATCAGAAGTGAGAACTCCAAAAGAAAAAAGAAACAGCATTCGAAGCGACCTATTCAGAAAAACTCTTCGGAGCTATCCTCGGGTACAGCGATGTGAGTGGAGGAGTCTACACACGAGAGAAGCACCCAAAAAATCAATCAAATGGTCAAACCTGTGACATCGGTCTCGGGTATTATTCAGCAGGAAAAAATGAAACACAAGCCGTCGTCGAGCTCAAAGATGCGGGTACTTCTATTGACCGACCACAACAGAGAGAAGGGAATATGACACCGATTCAGCAGGGCTTCAAATACAAGCCTCTCTACAATTCTCGCTGGGTGATCGTGAGTAACTATTACGAATTGCGGCTCTATCGTGACACTTACCAAGACTACGAAGTCTGGACATTGTCTGACCTCGTGAATCCAGCAAACGACTATGAGAAATTTCGCACTTTTTATTTCCTTCTTCGCGCCGAATCACTCATTGCACAAACAGGAGAAAGTGAAACCGAGAAACTCCTCGCAAAAGTACGCATCGAACAAGAGACGATTACCAAGAAATTTTATAAGGAATATTCTGATTTACGGACGGAATTGATGCGTGATATTTGGAGAAAAAATACTATTCTAAAAAATACATCAGTTATTCAGATTGCACAAAATATTATTGATAGAATTGTGTTTATTCATTTTTGTGAAGATAGGTGACTCTTGCCTCAAAATAAACTCACAGAAAATCTTCAAATAGCGAGACAGGCCTGATTTGATTCATGGGAAGTTTTACAAAAATATTTCAACCAAGTGGATTCTGGTAGTACTGAAATAGGTATACCTGATGGATATAACGGATGATTATTTCGAGAAAATAATGAAGTACTAAGAAACTTAAAAATTTCTGATGAAATTATTACAAAATTTATAGAGCTTGGTCGATATGATTTCTCTGATGAGGGCGGTCAACTCTCTGTGGAGATTCTCGGACACATCTTTGAACAAAGTATCTCAGACCTCGAAACAATCCGTACAAAGATTCAAAATCAAGGAAAAGAAAACATCGAAGAAGAAAAGAAAGTCTCAAAGCGAAAGAAGGACGGCATATTTTATACGCCTGCCTATATCGTCGACTATATCGTACGAAATAGTCTCGGGAAATACCTCGAAGAACACGAAGAAAGAATCAATGGATTCCTATCAGTCTTAGGATTCATGCATGATGTCAAGAGAGAGATTCAACAAGGAGAAAAAAGAGCGATAAACAACATTCTCTTTTGGATTTTGCTAAGACCTTAAGATCTTAAGAGAATCGCTTACACCTCAAAATTCCTCGTGGAGCTTCAAATTCCTGATGAATTTTAAATGGACGAAGAAATCAGAGAGACATTGAACTCCTACAGAACAAACTAGGCAGAATTCACAGCTGCTCATCAAAATGTAGAAATGTTGAGACAAGAATCAATGAACCCAACTCAACTAAAGAAGGAAATTACTCAACTTGAAGCTGAGAAAGAACAGTTGATCACAAAAATCAATCTATTTAAAAATAAGAACTAAGAAAAGGATTTTAAAGATCTTCTTGATGCAACCTCTATGCTGAGAAAGGAGCAAGAGACTGAAGCAAAATATATTGAAAAACAACATGAATAGAGAAATGCTCTAGAGTATTGTGAACAAAATCTCTTCAACACAAAGCACCGACTAATGGAAGTTAAGAAAAATGCTTCTGAGAATACAAGTGCTGAAAAGATGCTTGATCTTCTTAAGAGAGAAGTTAATAAGAATAGAGAACTTGTGAATGAAGTGTTAGGAAGAGAGCTTCAAGACAAAATGAATAGGTATCAAAAATTAGAAATGCTACTCAGCGAGCCTGTAACTACTTAGCAAGAACTTGAAAAGCTTACAAATGATGTCAGAAAACTCTAGAGAGATGTGATGAATCTTGAAGAAAAGCTAAGACAAAGTAATCCAGCTGATGATAAACTAGCAATTTACAAAACACAAGCAGCGACAGCTTCAAAGAAAAAGGAGCAAAAGTCTGATGAGCTAAAGAATTTAGAAACTGAAAAAGAAGCTTTAGAGAAAATGATGACAGAAAAAGAGCAATAGTACATTTTACAAAAGGGAACAAAATATATGAAGAGAGATGATTTCAGAGACTATGCGATGAAACTGAGAGAAAAGAACAAAAAGTACAAAGTTATGAAAAAGGAACTTGAAGAAATTCGATCTGAGCTTAACATTTTGTCAAGAACTGAGGATTTACTTAAGCAAAGAGCTGGAGATATTGATGATTTCCTCAAGAACCTCGAAAAATCTAAAGGAATTCAAGGGTACACTGACATCAATAATAGAGCAGCATCTTTAGCTATTGAAAAGCGAAACTTAGACCTTGCTAAGGACAAAACTTTAGAAGAACTAACAAAGATGGTCCAAGTCATTGAAAATCAATTAAAGGATAAAAAAGCAAAACTTGCACCTCAAATCAAGCAACTTAGAGCCTATAGATAAAAGTATTAGGAGATGGAGCAGGTTTACAATGAAAAGAAGAAGGCTTATGACAACACTGTGATGAATCTTGAGACAGAGAAACATAAGCTAAATGCAGACATTGATAAGTCTTGGAACGATTACAAGTCTGAAGAGACAAAGTTTCATTACATGAACATTCAGACAAAGATATTTTAGATCATGCAGAAAAAGCTCAA
>CALETF010000016.1 GCA_937920005.1 uncultured Candidatus Altimarinota bacterium | reverse complement strand
GAACATGTCGAAGATACCACAAATGGGTCTATCTTTTCATGGAGAGTCTCGCTTGTGTCTGGATCATGATAGACACGATTGAGATAGGGGATAATGCCTGGATACTTCGCATTCCATGGTTTTTGCATCTGAGGTGTCGACAATGATAGACGCTCATCAGAACCATGGAGAATGATATTTTTTTGCTTGTCAGTCAGGTCTTTGTAGAGTATTTTAGTTGGTATTTTGTAGTGTTTGCAGGCGCCCTGAAGGACAAAATAGTAGTATGAGTCAGGAGTCCATGGCATAACACATCCTTCGTCGATTGTTTTGTTTGGATCAATGACAGAATCTTCTGTGAAATTAAGGAGCGATCCGAGTCCATGACACGTTGGACAGGCACCAGTAGGGGAGTTGAATGAGAAATGTGAGAGCGTCAGCACTTCAGGGACATATCCACAGAGAGGACAACGAAATGCTCGAGAAAATACTTCGACAGATTTTTTTTTCTTTTTTTCCTCGTCAAAATGATAAATACCAACCACATCTTCACCATGTTCAAAAGCGGTTGATATGGACTGAGAAAGACGATCAATTTGTGTTGGATCAGTACTATCAATTTCGACACGATCGACAATAATCCATGGGTCAGAAATCTTTTCTGGAAGAGCATCTGAGAGATTGTAGACACGATTGTCTACCAAATAACGAACAAATCCTTTTTGGCCCACAAAGTCTCGTAACTCAATACTTGTTTCAAAAGTTTTTCGTATCTGGGCACAGATACCGATACGGGTTCCATTCTTTTCTTTTTGGAGGAAATCAATGACATCTTTGTGTGTTCTTTTTTCCATAGAAGAACCATCATGTGGACACACACGAGTCCCGAGACTCAGAAACATCAGGCGATAAAAATCATAGATCTCCGTGATGGTCCCAACAGTTGATCTGGGATTATGAGCAACGGTTTTTTGTTCGATACTAATAGTTGGTGTCAAACCACGGATTTCTTTTACTTTTGCCTCCTCAGACATTCCCCCTATAAACATACGAGCATAGGTAGACAGAGATTCGAGATAGCGCCTCTGTCACTCATTACAGAGAGTGGTAAAAGCAAGTGAGGATTTACCAGATCAGCTCACACCTGTGAGGACTGTCAGGGCATTTTTGGTAAAGGAGATATCAACATCACGGAGGTTGTGTGTTGTGACTCAGAAAAGATCGATAGTATTGGACATAAAAAGGGGATACATCAGTATAGGGGAACTTGTGTTTTTCTCAAATTTTTTGATTTTTCTGCTTTTTATACCTTCTCGCTGGAGAGAAAATAGCCAACCACCTCGCGCGCACCGGCTTTTTTGAGCAGTTTTCCAAGCGTATGTGCTGTATAGCCGGTTGTGATGAGGTCGTCGACGAGAATAATTCTTTTATCTTTTATTCTATCTCGAAATTCCTGTTTCAAAGAATATTCGTGTCGTATATTCATTCTCTCTGCTTTTGTTCGGCGTGATTGATGACTTGTAAAGAATTTTTTTGAAAAAGGACAGAATATCTGTTCATTTTCTCAGAAATACTGTGCCAAAATGTGAGCATGGTTTGGACCACGAAAAATCCTATCTCTCAGACTAATAGGGGGATATACTATGACATCTGCTTGGTAGGGGAATTCCTCTTTCATACGAGCAAAGAGCTCTTTGAAGTAGACATGGTCGACACGATTGTGGACAAATTTAAATCGGTGAATTTTTCTCTGCATTTCAGCATTATAAAAAGTCCCAACAATGACTTTGTCGAGAGAAAAAGAGGGAATAGTATGTTTATAGTGCTCCGTTTTTAGCATTGGCCTGACGGTGAAAAATCTCGTAGGCTACGTACCAGATAAGTGATTGGAAGAGGAAAAGCAGGGCCAGAGAGAGGAGACTGTGATTCTGGAAAATGAGGACTATATCAGATCCACAGAGAAAGAGAACGGCGCCACCTGCGAGTATCAATTCTTGGGTTTTGTTTTTGAAGCCACGTGAAACCAAGACCAGGCTGCCCGCAAAGACAAAGAGCGATGGCGCAACCATCCAAAAGAGGGGAGGTAACAGCATAAAAATAACATAGCCGACAAAGGTCGAAAGAGCCAAAATCATACCAGAAAAGAATATAGGATTTTCATCCTCTGTCGCATAAACCCAGAACCACAGTCAAAAAAGAAAGAAAAGACTCAAAATAATCGTTGCAATCTCTCGTTCTGGTCACCAAAAAAGCGACCAAAATATATACCCAAATATAGCCCAAGAACATGCCATAATACAGTTTGAAAAATGCCAAGTGATAAGAGGTATGTGTTCTGTTTTATAGGTTCTCTCAATAAGCGTCGGAAAGAAAAGATAGAGCGCCCCAAGAGCAACAAGAATAAAGAGAATAGAGACAGATATATCTGGATCAAAAAACGAGATAGTTCCGGCAACCAAACACATCACCGATAGGAGGAAAAAATAAACGGTTGTAATATGAACAGGAAGTGGCACATTTCTGTCTAAAATAATCACAATGGCCAACCCGGAGACAAGGAGAAATAGGTTTGTCATCATGAGTACATCGATTGAATTCAAACCGAAAAAGAGGGAAGTCATGGTTAATACGCTGATAACAGCGCTCGCTATCATGGTATGAGTACGAAAAAGAACAAATGAGTTAGGATTTTTTGGATAGGTAAGGAGATATATACCATAGATAACACTCGTCAAAAAGAAAACACAATAATACAGCAACATCAAATCAACTGGGAGACCAAAAGCATTTGCTATACCAAGTGCGACTCCTACTAAGGCTGTATAAAACAATATTCCAGAACTAATATAAAGAGACTGTTCAAAAGCATCACTTTCAGAAACTTTTTGTTTCAAAAATTTCGGACGACGAATAATATCAAGAGGCGGGATAATTTTTGACACAAAAATTATCCATATCACTATTACCACCGACATTTCTATATATCGATGGAAAAAGAAAAAAATAACCGCAAAAACACAGTGTATCAAACTCGAGAGCAGAAGCATGAAAAAATTATATTGTCTCGCTCTGAATTACAAGAGAGGCAATGATAAGACTTCAAAAAATAACTATTGCGTTTGTGGTGACAAAAAGTGTACTATAGAGTCAGAGAAATATCGCGAGACATGTTATAAATATCATGATAACAATGGCTGTTGTAGCTACTTTTTGGAGGTTTTTTATGATTTTTTTACTGAGAAAGAGGGTCTTTTTCTCTCTCAAAAGAGTATATATATAGTATTTTTTTGTTTCTGTTTTGAACGCTTCTCCTGTTTTTGGTCTATATTTTTTTCTGAGAAATGTGTGAATATGGTTATTGTTCTGTATTGATTCATACTCTTTTTGTATTGCCTCCTGTGATACACTTTCTTCTGCCGCGTGTCTTTGTACATGGACTTCGGATGGATGAAAGAGAGGATCAAAAGACTGAAGAATGTTCGATAATTTTTCAGCGAGGACAAAATAAAAATCAGGAGCAACAAACATGCCCATTTCTTTCATTATTGGTTTTATTTCTTGAAATATTG
>CALETF010000015.1 GCA_937920005.1 uncultured Candidatus Altimarinota bacterium | reverse complement strand
CGTTCTTCCAGCTGAACTACGGCTACATAATCTACATCCAGTGAGGATTATCGATGTCATTTTCACGCTCTTTTTTTTCGAGCTTCTTGATTTCATCGATGCGTTCACTTGCGTCCTCGAAACGTTTTTCCATCTCGCGGAGTTGAGCTCTCGTGAGAGGTTTTGGACGATATGATCGGGGAGTGAAGTCTCCTTCAGACATTGGACTTGGGGATTATAGGGATTATTTTCTCATGGCAAGTCCTCTTGTCAAATTTACTTTCATTGAAATACCGCACGAAACGTCAGGAGTAGAATTTTGGTATCCAAGAGAAGACTCCAGTTTTCGATATAGAAGAGATCAAGTTCTATTTCTCGGTCAAAAGAATTCGTATCGCGACCATACACTTGTGCCATACCTGTAATACCAGGCTTGATAGTCAGAACCTGTTTTTGTTTTTCTGAATATTTCTCTACTTCATGAGGGAGATGTGGACGAGGTCCTATGAAGCTCATATCTCCACGGATAACATTAATAATCTGAGGAAGTTCATCGATAGACCATCGTCGGAGCCATTTTCCTATTCTCGTTATACGAGGATCGTTTTTGAGTTTAAAAAGTGGGCCATCATTTCTCTCGTTTGGGATTTCAGCTTTCATACTCTCTGCATCATGCACCATGGATCGAAATTTGATCATCGAAAAATGACGACCACTTCGTCCAACGCGCGAACTCACATAAAAAGGAAAACCAGGAGATTCGAGGACGATAACGAGACTGAGTCCTATCCAAACAGGGATAAGAAGCACAAAAAGAACAATACCAAGACAGAGGTCAAATATACGCTTGATAACTCGTCCCCAAGCGGTGATACCGATAGTGCGTATTTCGACGAGTGGTATACGTCCGACGAAGTCGATATGAGCATTGTTTTTTGATGTTTCGTAGAGATTTCCGACATAGCGATACGTGATGCCATTTATCTGGCAGTATTCAAAGAGGACTTTCTTGAGTTCGTGGGGAAGATCGTGAGAGAGAATGATGACCTCATCGATATCTTCTTCTTCAATGACTTTTGCATGAGAGCCTATAGTTCCGAGATATTCAAAATGACTCTTTTGGCTAAAAGGTGCGAGGTATCCGACTATCATCAGATGGTACTGATTCATAAATGACTTCTCCAAATGAGGCTCGCTGTGATTCATTATGAGGAGTATTTTTTTCTTTCGAAACCATCCATGATTGAAACCATACATCCTGATCCATCGTATGATGATGCGTTCGAGAATGATCCCTATCATCGAAAAGAGAAATGCGTAAATGAGAATCAAACGAGGAATGAGAATTGTTTCATATGGGAATCCATTGGTCAGGTAGAGAAGTCCAATCATGATGAAAAAACTCACGAAAACTGATTTGATAATCGTAAATATCTCTTCGATGATACCAGTGAGTCGTTCGATAGCGTAGAGTTTTTGAAACGCAAATATAGTTCCGACAATACCATAGCTGACTGTCGCAAGTCCAACGAGGTAAGGGAAGTCTATCGTACGATTTGGAAGCTGAATACCAGGGATGAGATCGGTTGTTATACGAATCTCGCGTGCTATCAAAAACGCTCCTATGACAATGAGGAGCTCGAGGGGTAATCGAACAAGTCAGAAAAAAAACTCGTGACGACGCATGAGAAAAGTATAGATGAAATATTTGACTTTTCAAATCTGGATATGGTACGATAGGTCTATATGCAACAAAGAAATATTTTTCTGATGCTTGCCCTCTCGGGAAGTGTCCTCATGATGATGCTGGTCAGCGTCCTCTTTTTTGTCCCAACTCCGACAAGTCTCCGTGCTGATATAACTCGCACTGATATTGCGATTGCTGAGCCACGAGCGGTATTTCAGAATGTCGCGAAAAAAGTTGTTGAAAGTACAACTATTCCATCTCAGAGAGAGGAAGAGATTTTGAAAACTATCCAATCGTATGTTGCTGGAAATGATCCAGATACAGCGAAGAAACTCTATGATGAACTCTATGCAGTAAAAAACACGAAAGCACTTCCAATGGGCGGTGAGGTGGAGATGCTCGCTGTTCGATAATTTTTGGCTTTTAAAAAACATACAAAGAGCAAGCAGATAATAAAAGCTTGCTTTTTTGTTTGACTCTTTATACTACCTCCACTTCCAGGTTCCTGGAGGGTTTGTGATGGCGGACGTAGCTCAGCTGGTAGAGCCCTAGTCTGTGAATCTAGTTGTCGCGGGTTCGAGCCCCGTCGTTCGCCCCATATTTTCTGTCTTTGAAGCATTAAAAATTTTATCTTTTAACTTCTCCAGACAGCCAGATTCCTTTTGATGTTTTTGAGGACTCAATTCAAATCATCGTTTTATTTCTTAATTTTCTGGCTATGTCAGATTTTCAAAAACTACTCGCTGCTGAGCCTGTAGTAAAACCTCTTAAAAAAGGTGAGATCGTCAAATGTACGATCGTATTTATCGGAAGAAAACTCTTCCTCGTCGATGTGAACAATCAGTTCACTGGTATTATTTCTGGTGCAGACCTTCTCTCTTCTGTGATGGATGTCCGTACGCTCAAAGTAGGTGATGAAATCCCTGCTATGTATCGTGGTCAAGATCCTGAGTCAGGACTTCTCATTCTCTCTCTCAGAAAAGCATCTCAGATGACTCTCATGAGCAAACTCCTTGATAATAAAGAGAAGAATCTCACGATGACTGTCGTTCCCACTGAAGCAAATAAAGGTGGTCTCTTGATCGACCTCGACGGTATGAAAGGTTTCGTTCCAGTTTCTCAACTCTCTCCTATCCACTACCCACGTGTGGAAAATGCAGATCCAGAGAAAATTCTCGAACATCTCCGTGCTCTCATCGGAAAACCTCTCGAAGTTCGTGTTCTCAATGTCCAGGATGATGGCAAAAAAATCATCTTCTCTGAAAGAGCAACGGCTGATCAATCTCGTGAAGCAGCTCTCAAGAATCTCAAAGTCGGTGATCGTGTTGAGGGTGTCATCTCTGGTATCCTCTCATATGGTCTCTTCGTTACTTTTGATGGTCTCGAAGGTCTCGTCCATGTCTCTGAAATCGACTGGGGTCATGTCGCAAATCCTGCGAAATTCGCAAAAATTGGTGACAAGGTCAATGTCGAAATCATCGGTCTCGATCCTGAGAAAATCTCTCTCTCTATCAAGCGCCTCAAGGCTAATCCTTGGGCTGAACTTGCTGGTGCATACAAACTCAATGACATCATCGAAGTTCCAGTTTTGAAAATCTCAAAATTTGGTGTTTTCGTAGAACTCAATGGAGGTATTAATGGCCTCATCCACCTCTCTGAAATTTCTCACACTCCTGTGAAAAATATCGAAGACGTCATCAAAGTTGGTCAAAAAGTGAAGGCAAAAATCATCACTCTCGACATTAACGAACGTCGTATCGGTCTCTCTATGAAGGCTCTCGAAGCTGCTCCTGCTGGCGCTGAGAAATCTATCGCTGGTGAAGCTGCAAAAGTAGATAAATCAAAAGAAGCTGATATCGATGTTGATATGGATGGTACTGAAAAGAAAGAAAAGAAAGCTCCAAAGAAAACAAAGAAAGCTGAATAGTTTTTCTCCTGTTTCAAAATCCCCTACGAAAGTAGGGGATTTTTTTGAAAAAAGTCTTAGTATAGGACTATGTACCCAGCAATTATTGATGCTAATATTCATCGTGCTTGTGAATGACTCCGCGTCATTGAGGAGTATTTTCGTTTTGTTGTGAATGATGAGGTCTTGACGAATAAACTTGCAGGACTTCGTAAAAAGATTAGTCACCACACTCTTCCTGTGTCTGATGGGGCTCGAATGGAAGCTCGCGATACAGAGAGTGACGTGCGTGCGAATGAAGTGATTCAGTCTCGGAAAAATACATATGACCTCCTTCTAGCCAATATGAAGCGTTCGCAAGAAGCCCTTCGTGTTCTCGAGGAATACACGGGAGATGATCATTTTCGAGTATTTCGTTATGAGCTCTACGAGCTCGAAAAAGAATGTTTCCTAAATATACGAAAACCATGGGAACTCCGAGGAGTATATCTCATATCACATGATATCGAGATACTTCGTAGATGACTTGAGCTCGGTGCTGATATTATTCAACTTCGTTGCAAGGATACTTCAAAAAATGAAATTCTAAGAAGGGCACATGAAGCAAAAAAACTTGCTGAAGAATTTAATAGACCGCTGATTATAAACGATTACCTCGATATCGCTCAAATCGTCGATGCGGATGGCATTCACACGGGACAAGATGATGTGAGTATTGCTAATATTCGGAAACTCTGGAGTCCTGACAAGATATATGGACGCACGACGCATTCGCTTGAGCAGGGAATTCAGGCACGTGATGCATGAGCGAGTTATGTGAGTGTATGACCTATTTGGGCAACACCGACAAAGCCTGGAAGAGAAGCAATAGGATTTGAATATCTTTCTCAGGCGTCAGAGCTAGGTATTCCTTTTGTAGCAATTGGAGGTATTAATCACGAGAATATTGTTGAAATCCTTCCATATCATCCAGATATGGTTGCTGTTGTGAGAGGTTATGAATTTATACCACAACTCAAGGCACTCCTGAATTAAGCAATCATTGTTTCTCCATCCCGACTTCCTCCTCATTTTTTTCTTTCTTGTTTTTTTTCTCTAGGAGGTATAACGCCTGTCGGAACCGGGAGTTGTATGATTTCATTATTGTTTATATCCAGGATATTGAGCCGTATTTCTATTTCTCCAGTATCATTTTTTTCACCAATTTCTGTTTCGATATATTTGTATCCATGTTGAAGAAAGGTTCCGTCTTTTTCCGATAGAGCTTCGTGTATACAGTTCTGTAGTTCCTCAACAGTCAGAAATCACTCGGTATGCTCTATTTTCTTGAGAAATGTATCCATGACTTCTCGTCTTACTTCGAGAGAAAAATGCTCTACTATATTGATGAGTGTGGGTACAACTTCTGCTTTATCTTTCGTCCCAAGTGCGACCTCGGTAGTTCCATGGAGAGAGCCTATAAAAATATGGAGATAATCATATTCTCATGCCCCATTGGGGATAAAAGGTTCAATATGAATAGTCACCCGTGCATGCTTCATGCCCTTTTTTTCAAGCTCTGAGGCGATATATGCTTGCATATACTGGAGAGAATGAGATCCATCATTTGTCTTCATTTCTTCTATCAATTGATGTACGATTGTTTGTACTTCTTCTTCAAATGCATTTTTTTGAGAAAGGGTGGGAGTTTTTTTATGCGGTATCTCTGTCGTTTTTGGAGCATCTGTGGTACAAGCCGAAAGAACAAGTCATGCAAATATGAAAGATAATGCACGGAGGGTGCCTGTCTTGTGAGAAGGAGACTCGCCTAAAGAAGAGAGAGTATGCATAATGAATTTCCAAATACTCTATCCAAATCAGTATAGAGTCAAATTATTCTGTTTTATTGAGAATCGGCAATATTATCCCAGACATTCTTCAGCAATCTTTCTGTCACTCCACGGAATAGGTCATTTATTGGTTACCTGAACTGTTTCACATCATTTTCCGGCTATGAGGACGATATCTCATTTTTGTGCTTTTCTGAGGGCCCAATGGATAGCTTCTTTCCGATCAGGAATAACCTGAAATGTATCTCCTTCTCTCCGGTGAATTCATTTTCT
>CALETF010000014.1 GCA_937920005.1 uncultured Candidatus Altimarinota bacterium | reverse complement strand
ATCTGCTCTCGAATTTATTCGTACTCTTTTTTCTGTGGATTCTCTCTGGTTTCAGAGGGGTATTCTCTTCTTCTCTGACTTAGAACCGATTCTGTTTTGATTATTTCTCATAGCACTGTGGTTCTATGGAATCTCAGCGAAAAATAATGGACCAAAACACGTCGCGCTCGACCTTTTTTGGCACGTTATGGGAGCATTTGCACTCTACTGGATTATCAACCACCTGCTCCCTGTTCGACCTCGACCCGAGAGTGTATCGAGCCTTCCCCCTCTGATTGATCACCTCCCTGATAATTCATTCCCCTCTGGTCATGCTATGTTTTGGGGGGCTTCTTGGTGGGCACTCCGTCTCCTCCTCGCTCGTCCACGGGTGACACTTCTCTTTTTCGTACTTGGTTTTATAACTTGTCTCACTCGTGTTATCGCTGGAATACACTATCCAGGAGACATCATCGTTGGTTTTTTTCTCGGATGGACAATAGTCCACATCCTCTCTCTTCTCCCCCACGGCAAAAGATATCTGCGTTTCGCTCATGATATTCCTGTTCGTTTTGCTCATTATTTTTCACTCTAAAATTATGAAAAAATATATCATTGCTCTTTTTTTCTGTGTGAGCTTGATTCATGCGGCACCGACACCATTGGAGGTGACTATAGCAGATACTCTCGCAAGCTACGACATTATCGTCGAACAAAAAACAACAACAGCCTATCGTCTCGGTGACACTATTACTCGTGCAGAAGCTGTGTGAGTCGCATTGAGAGTTGCAGATGTCACTCTTCCAGAGAAATATTTCTGTAGAAATTATTTCCGCGATGTACAATATGACCGTATCAATAATTGGATTTGTCGTGCTATTGAGACAGCATCTGACTATAACATCATCTCTCGATCTAACGATCTCGCTCGACCAAAAACACCAATTTCACGTATCGAAGCTCTCGCTATCGTCATGCGTGCTGGCAAAGTTCCTTATGCGAAAAATGTGGACAGATCAGGTTATCCAGCTGATATGCCACAGTGGGAAGTTGATATTCTCGAAGGAGCCCTCCAATATCATATCATATCATCATCGCAGAATTTCTGACCAGATATGTTTGCAACTCGTATTGATGTCTTTGGTATGATTTACAATATGCGCTTTGCTGGTACCAAAATGGAATATATCACTGATAAAAATACACAACATTTTTGTAGGAATACATGTCAGGAAGTCAGAAAGCTGCAACCATCACAGATCGGAAGAGCGTCGTG
>CALETF010000013.1 GCA_937920005.1 uncultured Candidatus Altimarinota bacterium | reverse complement strand
ATAAATTTGGTGAATAATAGGAAAATGTCAGAATATCTGTCGGACCTTCTTTCCCTCGAAACTGTTTATTCATACGAGCCATTTCGTCCACATCAATGACTATCAAATTGATAATCCCTTTTTGTGGTTTTTTCACGACTTTCTCGAGTGATTCAAGTGCTCGTTCACAATAATCGTGAGAGAGGATTTTCGGGACTTTGAAGTATTCCAATTGAAACATAATTATTCGTAAAATTTTTGATAGACATTTACTCCTTGTTTTTGTATGACAACTCGAGTATTGCGGAGCCCCGGTTGTTTGAAAAATTCTGTGCGACTATCACAGTATCACTCTGCAAGCACATAACGTATTGTCATACTCCGAGTCGTCCCTGGACGCGTTGTTTCATAGCCATCAATCGTGGTGAATATACTATTTGTATCAGCGATACTAAAATCTGAATCAGATTTGAGGAGTTGTGTCCCTGGTGGGAGGATAAATCTGAGATATTGAATATTGTCTCCGCCACCCTGCACTGGGAGGAGAATGTTGACTCTGTCGGATAAACCAAGCTCTTGTGCAAGACTCTTGATACGAGCAGCCTCGACGAGATCAAACCAATGCTTTTGTCTAAGCGTCAGAGTGCGTTCGCAACGATTGACATGATTGATTTCAAACGTTCGTTCCATGAGTCTATCTGATTTATTACGAGAAATAGAGGTAAATATAGGATACACCCAGTCTCATTTTTTCCATTGCCATCGATCAAATAAACCGAGAGCATCTATCGCCTGTTGGATATCTGCCCGTCGTGACCCTGCGACGAATTCACCATGATAGACATGAGAAGCAAAAATAAATGCAGCTTGTTGTTGCTTTCCTTGTTTTTGAAGCTCAGACAGGATAGTATCAGAGAGGAGTTTTACCGTTCATTTTGGTGTACCATTGATGGTCTTTTTCCCCTCAACCAGCATTGAAAGGACGAGAGTAACATTTTTGTGATCAATGGATACTGGTACTCCAGAAATATGTATTGGCTCAATGAGGCGTACGATATCTTCGAGAAGTTTTTGATTGATACCAACCACGAGATCGATTTTCCCAATTCCCGCTTCTTGAGCGAGTTCATTGAGTTTCACAGCGCTATCACGGAACCGAGGATAATAGTTCGCATCTCGAATTTCAAACTCCACCGATCTCCCTGGATAATCGAGAGAGCGGAATCGATTGATTCCCTCTGGAGACGGACGGTAACCTCGGAGATGCCAATCGAGTGCGTAGATATCATAGAACTGAAAACGGGTCATCTGTCCTGCATTGAATTCTATAATAAATGCTGTCCCTGGAAACCCACCACCCGCTCTGAGCTCATCACTATTTTGATTGAGGAGGAGAATACGCGTCGGTCATTTTTTACCAAGAATCGTATACCATGTGTCTCGATATTTTTGAATATTATCCCAAAAAGTTTTTACTCCTCCAACGTCAAAATCATTCTGTTTTTCTATCATTTGCAGCATAGATTGGATATCAGGATTGATAGAATCTATCCAGGTGAATATCGTATCGACAATCGGGAATACACTGATAGTGCTGGCTGTTTCTTTCCACTGCATCAGCTCTGACTCAGCGTCATAGAGGACATCCAAATCCGTCACAATTCCATACGCAATATTGAGAACTCGACCATACGTAGCAAGTGGCTCGAGTGGAAAAAATGGATTCTGAATAATAGGTGCAAGAATCTGATAATCCCCCCTCATACGACGCAAACGCATGAGACCTTCATGTGTCGCGAGTCGACCTGGATTTTCTTTGAGAGCCTCGATATTATCCTCAGTTCGTAGAATAAAACCTGCAGTATACACAGCATATGCTAGAACCAGAAGGACGAATATCATCACCCAGTGTCGTCGTGTCATCGATGAGATATGCTGCGGGCATAATGTACAGAGTTTTTCTATATTTTTTCGAAACGAAAACGGTGTATATGATTTTTTGGTATCAAATATATCTCGTGTCAGTGAGATAACTTGATGACGTTTTCTTATATCTTTATAGCTTGTTTTTGACGTATTTGAAGCCATATCATACTCCTTTTTGAGAGAAGTAGCGATTTTTTTATCAGGAAAAAGGGAGTCAAACCATTTCATTGCGACTTAGTATATGCAAAGATTGCAAAATGAAATTCTTGACAAAAAAATGCTTTCCATAAGATAGCCAACAAGAAAAGACAGAGTGTCTCCTGGCTTTTTGTGATGATAGTACGAGAGTTTTTCTTTCTGTACTTCTCCATTCTCCGAAGTAGTTCGAAATAAAAGAAAGAATTACCAGGCTGAACATTTTATTTTTTCCGATAATTCAGTTCCCTATGCCTATCCTTAAGTCTGCAAAAAAACAACTCAGACAAAATGCTACACGCCGTCTTCGAAATGATCGTTTCCGCGATCTCTTCCGTGAAGCTCGTGTTGCTTTCGAACGTCTCGTAGCAAGTGAAAAAGTCAAAGAAGCAACGGAAGCATTTCCAAAGCTCCAAAAGACTATTGATACTCTTGCGAAAAAGAACATCATCCACAAAAACAATGCTGCGAGAAAAAAATCTCGTTTTGCTGGCATGCTTGCCAAACTTTCTTCAAAGTAATCAATGCAACCTCCTAAGAAACGAATCAACGAGCAAATAATCGCTTCTCGCGTCCAAGTTATCTCCGAATCAGGGGAACAACTCGGCGTCTTGCCTCTGAGTGAAGCACTCAATATGGCACGAGAACAAGAACTCGATCTCGTCGAAATGGCTGTTCGCGATTGAGTCGTCATTGCCAAGATTATTGACTGGCAAAAACAACTCTTTATCGAAAAGAAAAACAAGAAGAAAAACCAAGCTACTGCGAAGAAAACGGAACTCAAAACTCTCCGACTCAGTTACGCCATCGGCGAACATGACATGGAGATACGCCGTAACCAAGCAGAAAAGTTTGCAAAAGAGGGTCACATTCTTAGAATTGAACTACCTCTGCGAGGACGAGAAATGCGCTTCCAAGACATGGCTCGCACCAAGCTCCAATCATTCGTCGATAGCATCGCCAAGATCTATCGCATCGATGGCCCAATCAAATTCATGGGTCGCCGATTCAATATTCAGCTTCATCCCTTAACTCCTTCATCATGAAAGCAAAAACCCACTCAGGAAGCCAAAAGCGTGTAAAAGTTACCGCTACTGGTAAATTCCGTACCGCTAAAATCGGTAAACGTCACCTCCTCCAAAACAAATCTTCTCAAGCAAAAGGACGAGGAAAATACGGCGCTGCTACACACGTAGCAAACGAACGTAAGATGAAATGGGGTCACCAGGTTGCTGGTCTCCGTACTCCTACAGCAAAAAAGAACATCGTTCAAAAAACTGCTGATGGCAAAATCATCAAAGCTCCTCGCCGTGCTCCAGTTATCAAAGGTTTCACGAAGCAAGTAAGCGCTCCAAAAACAATAAAAGCTCCTGCTGCTAAGAAAGCTCCTACAAAGACAACAGCTAAGAAATCTGCACCAAAGAAAAAATAGTTGCAAATTGTCTGGACTCTTTCAAAAAATAGTTATAATCCCCTCACTTATTTACAAATTATAGTATGGTACGCGTCAAACGAAGCATCATGACGAAGAAGCGTCATAAGAAAGTCCTCGCCCTTGCAAAAGGGTACCGAGGTGTACGATCAAGCGCATTTAAGCACGCAAAAATCGCTACGATGAAAGCAGGCCTCAACGCCTACAAAGATCGTCGTCGAAAGAAGCGTGATTTCCGCAAACTCTGGACTATCCGTCTCAACGCGGCTGTCCGACCACTTGGTATGACATACTCACGTCTCATCAATGCTATGTATATGAAGCACGTGAAGCTCAACCGCAAGGTTCTCTCAAATCTCGCTATTTCAAATCCAACTATCTTTGCTGATGTTGTGAAATTTGTAAAATAATCTTCATGTCCAATCTTCTTGATCTCATCGATCAGACGAATGCAGAATTACATTTTGAATACTCCCCTCCTTTTGGAGGGGTGTTTGTTGTAAAAAATATAGTTACTCAAGCAGATACACACGAAAGAGTGCGTGAAGTACTCTTACGAAAACATGCACATTGGCTTCATGGACGTTTTTGATATTCACAGTATTCAAATACAGTATTATATCATACCTCAAGTAATGTTCGCCATATTCTAGCAACTGTATTTCTCGATAATGATCTACGGAAATATTTCCGAGAAAATACTGATGCAATCTATGATGCACTGGATTACTTTCGATCAAAAAAAATAACAGCACTACTCGGAGATCTCTCTGAACGCTGGACATACATATTCATACTCTACCTTCGTCTCTATTTTTCTTTTCGTTATAAACAATGAACAAAATAGTTATTTTTTTGATACAACTCTACCAACTCTTCCTCTCCCCTGATCACAGTTTTTGGGCGAAAGCTCTTGGCAAACATCATTGTCGCTACTACCCAACCTGTAGTATGTACGGAAAAGAATGCTTCGAAAAGTTCGGATTCTTCCGAGCGACAAAACTCACTCTCTGGCGCACACTCCGATGTAATCCTTGGTCAAAAGGCGGTCTCGATCCGGTACCAGACATCGAACAGCCAAAATGCAACCACAATCACTCGAAAAAATAAGAGAGTAGACTATACTCAGTCTAACTTTTCTTATGCTCGCAACTCTTCAAGTCCTCGACAT
>CALETF010000012.1 GCA_937920005.1 uncultured Candidatus Altimarinota bacterium | reverse complement strand
AAGAGGCTTTTTCATTTTTCGAACTTGGATACAGGCCCCATAATCAGGTTTTTGTGCATTCTCGTCATCGTAATTTGCAAGGAGAATTCTGATAATTTTTTTCTCATAGCAAAGCTGCGATAATTTCGTCAAAAGTCCTGCATCAGAAAAACTCGGAGCATAAATATCGACTGTTTTCTTTGTTCCATCAAGAAAATCTATAATTCTCTCTCGTGCATTTGTGGGTCAAGCCAATAACCGTACATCATTGGACTTTCATTTTCAGCCATCGAAATCAGTGAGAAAAATATGTTCGAGATTCTGGTATATACCTCTATCTTTTCAAGAGAGAAAAAACTCTCGGTTGGAACTAAAACTTGCTCGCGTCCAGTTGGCAGTTTCTAGTATCCATGTGTCGTCCAAGAGCATGTATTTTGCATGCATAAAGGCGAATTGTTTTTCACCACTTTGATATAGTGGGATTTTATTTTTTTCTAGAAACATCTGTGTTTCTCTGTTGAGAGAACTGTTTCAAAAAGGAAATTTCTCCAGTATAACACGGACGTCTACTCCTCTTTTTTGAGCTCTCACAAGAGCCTCTCGGAGGCTCGGAAGAGTAAAAGTGTACACGGCTACCCAAGCTCGTTTCTGAGAATTATCAATCATATCTATTATCCACTGTTCTGAGAGTGGTCATTTTTTGAGAGCTCCTTCTGAGAGAAATGTTTGTTCACCACTGACAACAGGCGCCGTATGATACCCTCTATATTCCGCGATATCACAACTCTGTACAAATAGTACAATAATCGCACACATGAGTACGATGGGAATAATTTTTGGAGGAAAAATAACACCCGACATTATCGGAAATGAAGATGTATATTATTTTCAAAACCATGCTGTTGCAGGGTCTTTGAGAGGAGGTCTTTGAGTGCTCACTCATACATACGAAGCTCAAAATTGATAATAGGTTTGCTGGTCACAATTGTGACAATATCTCTAAAAAATGTCACCGTCGAAACCAACCCTGCCAAATCTTCCCTGCCCGCTCATGATAGATGTTTTTTTACAATAGAGGTCAAAAGTGCTGAGAGCACAAGAGGACTATTGCGTTGAACCGCTTTCGTATCGAGGATATACGAGCGTGCTACCATAATGGTGGGATGAGATAAAAGATAAGACCTGCTGCCGAGAGCAGTGCCCCAAGAAGCCAGAACTTCATCACAATTGTTTCCTCCATCATACCTTTTGCTTCAAGGTGATGGTGATAGGGAGCGATAAGAAATATTTTTTTACCATGGCGGAGTTTCTTACTCGTAATCTGGATAATCACAGAGAGTATTTCCCAGATATAAATAAGAGAGATTATAACGAGCACAACGAGTGTGTCTGTCATAAGTGCCATCACAGCGAGACCACCTCCGAGACCAAGTGCCCCAGCATCTCCGAGATAGAATTGTGCAGGCTTGATATTGAACCAGAGAAATGCTGCCAATGCTGCAGCTATCACAACACAGAGAGTCGAGAGCAAAAAGAGATTTTCGTTATAGGTGATGAACGCATAGAGAAAATAATTCTGAGCAAGCAAACCACCTGCGAGACCATCGAGACCATCAGTAATATTGACACTATTTGCCATGGCAGTGATGACGATAATACTGAGAGCCACGTATCCCCAACCGATGGTAACGAGTCCAAAACCGGGAATAGTGATACTATCGTGACCGAGCTTCGTAAAGAACCACCACGCACCAGCAAAAGAAAAGAGCGTGAGTCCAAACATTTTTACTCGAGCACTCATGCCTTTTTTACCGCCAATATTTCGTACATTGAGATAGTCATCAATAGCTCCGAGAATTCCCATAGAAAAGAGCGCAAAGAGAGGAAGATAGGTCTCATTACGATTCCAGAGTGTATAGTGGAGATTGAACCCGAGGGGTCACTGTATGGATTTGAAAAAAACAGTCACGAGCACCATAATAGCAACGACTATCAGTATCATGCCTCCGCCCATATTTGGAGTACCTTGTTTATGGAGATGGAGGGCGCGATACTTCGTTGCTTCTCCGCCACCAAGCGATGCTTCGGTACGAATTTGTTTTGCGAGTTTAAATCGTCGCAAGAGTCAGATATATGTGGGAGTAATCAGCATAGCAACAAAGAAAGTCACAAGCCCAAACACCACTATCCGCAAAATATTATGATCCATAGGTATTAAGAATGATTGTAGACAAAATAAGACCAATGAAAAGTACTTTTAGTCTTGCACATTGTATTTCTTATGGAACAAAAAATCCTCTCCGCAAGGAAGAGGATTTCTCAAAAATGTAATTCGATTACATCATTCCCATACCACCCATTCCTCCCATACCGCCACCCATCGGAGGCATTGGTTTTTCTTTTTCTGGGAGTTCATAAATAACTGCTTCTGTTGTGAGGAACATACCTGCAATAGAAGTAGCATTTTCGAGGGCTGTTCGTGGGACCTTCGTTGGATCGATGATGCCTTCATCGACGAGATCAACAAAGACATTTTTTGCAGCATCGTATCCGTAGCTGAAGTCTTTGTGTTCAAGAATATTATTCACAATCACAGCACCTTCTTGACCAGCATTTTCTGCGATTTTTTTCGTTGGATAACGAAGAGCACGTTTCACAATCTCGACACCGATTTGCTGATCAGCATTTGGAGCTTTGACTGAATCGAGGACTTTCGCAGCCTTGAGAAGTGCGACACCACCACCTGGGACGATACCTTCTTCGACCGCAGCACGAGTAGAGTTGAGTGCATCTTCGAGACGGAGCTTGAGCTCTTTCATCTCTACTTCTGTTGCTGCACCGACTTTGATAACAGCGACACCACCAATGAGACGAGCGAGACGTTCTGCCATCTTTTCTTTGTCATAGTCTGAGTCTGATTTTTCGATCATGCGTCGGATTTCACCTGCACGAGCCTCAACGTCTTTTTTACTTGCTTGAGTCGCAACAATAGTTGTTGTTTCTTTGGTTGATGTAATGGCATCGATTTTCCCAAGCACTTCGAGACCAACTGTATCGAGCTTAAGACCGATTTCTTCTGAGACAACTGCAGCTCCTGTGAGAAGTGCTATATCAGCAAGGTTTTCTTTTCGACGGTCACCAAATCCTGGAGCCTTGATAGCGAGGATAGAGAAAACACCTTTGAGCTTGTTGAGCACAACTGTTGTGAGTGCTTCTCCATCGAGGTCTTCACAGATGATGACGAGTTCTCGTTTCCCAGATTGGAGAAGAGATTCGAGGATTTTGAGGATATCCTTGGTAGAAGAAATTTTCTTATCTGTGATAAGTACTGGCACGTCACTGTATTTCGCTTCCATTTTTTCTGCATCATTGACCATGTAGGGAGCGATATATCCATTTTTGAATTGCATACCTTCTGTGACACTGACCGTCATACCAAATGTCTTCCCTTCTTCGACCGTGATAACACCATCACGTTTGACCTTATCCATAGCATCAGCGATGATTTTCCCTGCTTCTTCGTTTTGAGCAGAGATAGTCGCGATAGCTGCGATTTCTTCTGAAGTTTTTACAGGGCGAGAATGCTTCGTGAGTTCTTTTGAAACCTCAGCTGCAGCGAGCTTCATACCGTTCTTGAGTTCGATAGCATTGATACCAGAGCGAATCTCACGAAGTCCTTCTTTTACCATCGCGTAAGTAAGAAGGGTAGCAGTTGTGGTTCCATCTCCGGCTGCATCATTGGTTTTGCTCGCAGCTTCTTTGATGAGCTCAGCACCCATATTTTCGATCTTATCTTCGAGTTCGATTTCTTTCGCGATC
>CALETF010000011.1 GCA_937920005.1 uncultured Candidatus Altimarinota bacterium | reverse complement strand
TGATTCGAACACGAGTATTAAATGGGTTTTCTTTTGGTGCAGCGACGACTCCGATGCGTACAGCTTGCCCAGAGGCAGTGAATTTGCCTTCACCATTCATGCTGACTTCGTCTTCATAGGTTCCATGGAGGTAGAAGTCCTGATCGGGGAGAGGCGAATAATATGCAGAAACGAGGTAGTAGGAACCATCAGCATGTACTGCAGAGGGTATCAACTGTGCACAGAGAGCAATGAGAACCAAGAGGCTAGAAATGCGACGCATAAGAAAAAAGTTATGCTCATATTGTATTCCACGAGCTTCAATGGCAAACCAAAAGTTATTGACATAAAAAACCCTATAAAATACAAATTTCTAGGCTTGCATGATACTCCTTTCGTATATTATATTAATTGTATGGCATGATTTAATTATCGTTCGCGTGGGAACGTTGGTGAAGACTTGGCGGTCTCTTATTTAGAACATTCTGGTTATGAGATAATTGACCGAAATGCAACATTCCTTGGAGGAGAGCTGGATATCATTGGCCGAAAAGGGAACATGTGGAGATTTATTGAGGTAAAGTATCGAGAAAGTACCACTTTTTGATATCCAGAAGACTCAATGACTCCTAAAAAAATCAAAACACTCCTCCGTGCTATAGAAATGTACTGTCTCAAAAAACAGATTGATTATTCCTCTACAAGACTTGATTTTTTGGGTATTTTGAAACAAGAAAATGGTGACTATGAATATAGATTGATCGAAGATGTGAATTAAAATCTCTCATATATCAATCTCCAATCTCTCGTAGAGCATTGTAAAAATAATAATTCATCTAACATAATATAACATATACATTGTAAATTTTAGTTATGAAACTCTTCCTTGATACCGCTGACCTCGCTCTTATTCGTCACTATGCTGCTCTCGGCATCGTCGATGGTGTTACCACTAATCCCTCTATTATTGCCAAAGAAGGCGCAGACCAGGAAACGCGTATTCGTGAAATTGCTGAACTCATCCCTGGCCCTGTGAGTTGTGAAGTGACAACACTTACTGCAGAAGAAATGATTGCTCAAGGTCGAAAATTTGCTTCTTGGGGTGAAAATATCTACGTCAAACTCCCTATCGTCGAAGAGGGGCTCAAAGCACTTAAAGTCCTCGCAGAAGAGGGAGTACCAACTAATATGACACTCTGCTTCTCTGTCACGCAGGCTTGGACAGTAGCGAAACTCGGTGCGACGCTTGTAAGTCCATTTATCGGTCGTCTCGACGATATCGGACAAGACGGCGTAAAACTCGTCGAAGACATCGTGAATCTGTATCGTCTCCATGGTTATGAGACTGCTGTGCTTGCAGCAAGTATTCGCTCTGTTGATCATATCAATCGTTCTGCTCTTGCCGGTGCTGATATAGTAACCCTCCCTCCGAAACTGATAGATGAGATGCTTCATCATGATCTCACTGATAAAGGTCTTGCAAAATTTATGGAGGACTTCAAAAATAGCCAAAAATAATATGTCACCATTTTCTCCAACAAAAGATATATCTGAGCTTCAAAAAATAGCTCACCAGCTCCGTCTCGATGTCCTCGAGATGCTCCGCCTCGCTGGTTCAGGTCATATAGGATGACCATTTGGCATGGCAGATATTTTTGCGGCTCTATATTTCTCGTTTCTGAATACAACTCCAGAAAATCCATCGGACGAAAATCGTGATTATTGTCTTCTCTCCAATGGCCATATCTGTCCTATTTACTATGCAGCTCTGGCTCGTCGTGGATTTTTCCCCATCGAAGAGATGCAGAAACTTCGTAAAATCGATTCACTGCTTCAGGGGCATCCAAAGCTCTCTATTCCTGGTGTAGAAAATTCTTCTGGACCTCTTGGTCATGGTCTCTCTCAGGCTGTCGGCATAGCCCTTGCGCTCAAAATGGATAATAAGAAAAACCGTGTCGTGTGTTGTATGTCTGATGGTGAACATCAGGAAGGACAGACATGGGAAGCGGTTATGTCCGCCAATAAATGGAATCTCTGAAATCTTATCGCTATCATGGATTGTAATCGTCTCCAGATCGAGGGGACGACGGACGAGATAATGCCACTCGGCGACTTAGCACAAAAATATACATCATTTGGTTGGGACGTGCGTGAGATCAATGGTCATGATTTCATAGAAATTATGGACACTCTCGCGTGGGCAGATGTATGTACAAAACCAGCGATGATTATCGCTCATACAACCCTCGGAAAAGGTGTCTCATTTATGGAAAATAATTGGGCATATCATGATTGGGCAGGGAAGCCAGGTGACGCAGAAAAAGCTCTCGCAGAACTCAATGCTTAAAAGATATGAAAAAGCTCTTATTTCTTTTTTGTTTTCTTTCCTTTTTTTCTTGGGCTTACACGCCTGATGCTGCTTTTTTGGAACGAACGGATGCTATCACGCAGAAAATGAATAGAGCCATTGGGCGCATGGCACGAGACACTCAATCTCATTTTGTACAAAGTGCTTGAAATAAGATTACTGAACTTCAAAATGCTCTGCTCAATAATCTCCAGAGTGCAGACCGTAATCGTCTCTATCTCCTTGAGCATCTCAAACGACATATCGTTGGTGTAGAATCTTTTTCATCAGAAAAAATCATCTACGATGAACTTGATTCAGTTATATGGAATCATGCTCCACAGGGTTTTGACGTTCTCTATACTCCATTTGAGACCCCTGGATTTGAAAAATCAGATAATCAAAAAAAATATTCTGTG
>CALETF010000010.1 GCA_937920005.1 uncultured Candidatus Altimarinota bacterium | reverse complement strand
GAATCGCGTTTGCAAAGGCATGTTTCGCAGCTTTTTGTATATCTCATTTTGAAGCATTTTCTCGACCGTAAGCTATATTTTCTTCGACACTTCTATGAAACAATGCTGGATCCTGCGGAACCATACTGAGGGAGCTACGGAGAGATTCTTGCTGCACTTCTGCTATATTTTGATCGTCTATGCTAATACTTCCCTTTTGTACGTCATAGAGCCGAAAAAGGAGCTTCAATACAGTCGTTTTTCATGATCCCGATACCCCAACGAGTGCTATCTTTTCACCTGGTGAAATATGAAGAGAAAAATCCTTCAACACTGACTCCCCTTTTTCATGGTATGTGAAGTCAACATGACTGAATCGTATCTCTCATTTTTTTATTACTAAAGCTAGAGCATTTTTTATATCTCGCACATCACTATGAACCTCGAGGAGATTAATTGCCTCAACCATATCAGAGCTCTGTCGATAGATGCTTCTAAAGACAAAATTCACTTCGACGGCTTGGTCGAGAAAAAGCGTCATATAGACGAGAACAAGAGTACATGTTCCGGCAGTTATTGTTCCGTGAGACCAGAGATAAATGAGTCACGAAATAGATGCTATTTGGAGGATCAAAATAAATGCCGTTGTCGTAAAAAATATACGGTATTCCTGCCACCACATTTTGCGCTGTAGGATTGTCCAATCAGAAACAACTTTTTTAAATGTTCTCATCTCTCTCGCTTGTGTACCAAAAGTCAGAACTGTAAAAGCATTCGTAAAAACATCCGATATTTGCCCTGATATCTTGGTAGAAGCCTCGCTCACACTCGCATTGAGCTCAAAATTATTTCTCCAGAGTTTCCCTTTTATGAGGACAAGCAAAATCATCCATATTGTTATAAAGACACCTAGAATTGGCTTTTGTACCCAAAGGACAATTATCATGATAATCGCATGAAATGAGACACGGAGCACTTGAAAGATAATGGTATCGAGAAATTGCCACGCAGTATCTGCCAGTCGAGAAATAATTCGGACAATTGAGCCGCCTGGTTGACCACTAAAAAACTGATGCGATTGTCCAAGAATATGATAAAAAGCATCATGATACATTCTCTTTGCTATAGCTGATTCGAGTGGTATGAGCCAATACTCGAGCGTTTTCCAGCATACTTGAGTAAAGAGTATCATACCAAAAAAGATCCAAGCAGTCTGCCAGAGCTGATGAGTCACTTCTGGGGTTATGGTATTTGTCGATATGATATCTATAAATGCTTTGTAAGAGAGTGGCACCAGAGGGCTCACTATAAACGAACCCAGCATCGGCAAAATAACAAACAAGAGTTCTTTTTTTTCGAGCTTGATATATTTCCAGAGAAACAAGAGGATTTTTTTCATATTTTTGAGTATATGAAAATATATAAAAAAACCTCCTCATTTCTGAGGAGGTTTTTCAAAAGAAAAAGTCTATTACTTGATTTCACAAGT
>CALETF010000009.1 GCA_937920005.1 uncultured Candidatus Altimarinota bacterium | reverse complement strand
GTTTGCCGACAGGCACCCCTGACCACCGAGAAATCACTGCCGCTATGTCCTCTATGTCGACCGTGTCTCGGAAGAAACTGCGACCATCTTGTCGGCGAGCTTCGGCAATAGCCTCAAGCTTCTTTTGTTCTGTGTCGAGCGAAGGGAGTTTCTTGTACCGGATTTCAGCGACAGCTGCATAGTCTGCATCACGTTCGAGTTGTTCTGCTTGGAGCATGAGCTTCTCTCGGTCCTCACGGATTTTCTTCAGATCCTGCATCATTTTTTTCTCATCTTCGTAGGCAGCGTGGAGTTTTTTCTGCTCTTCTTGGAGGTTGGCGAGTTCTTTTTCAATGTCGACAATGCGTGTCTTATTTCCCTCTTCTGGTCGGTCTTTTTGCTCACGGAGAAGAGCTTCTCGCTCGATTTGGAGGGAGTGAATTTTCTTGTCGATCGTGTCTATCTCAGCAGGTTTACTGGTAGATCCAATCTTCAGAGCCGAAGCAGCCTCATCGATGAGATCGATAGCTTTATCAGGGAGTTTACGATCTGGCAAGTATCGTGTCGACATGTCTACTGCCGCGACGAGGGCTGAATCAGTAATCTTTATTGCATGAAAGGTTTCGTACTTGTCTTTGATACCTCGGAGAATCGTCAGAGCGTCTTCTCGGTTTGGTTCATCGACCATGACTGGTTGAAATCGTCGTTCAAGCGCCGCGTCTTTTTCGATGTATTTTCGGGATTCATTAATCGTTGTTGCGCCAATGACCTTGATTCGACCACGAGCAAGAGCAGGCTTGAGGAGATTGCCAGCATCTGTCGATCCTTCGCTCGCGCCAGCACCGACAATGGTATGGATTTCGTCTATAAAGAGGATGATTTCGCCATCAGATTTTTCGACTTCGTCGATGACAGACTTGAGTCGTTCTTCGAATTCGCCACGATATTTCGCCCCAGCAATCATGGCTCAGAGGTCGAGTGTCAGGATTTTCTTCGACAAGAGTGCATCTGGCACTTCGCCACTAATAATTCGTATGGCGATACCTTCGACAATGGCGGTTTTACCGACGCCTGGATCGCCAATGAGGACAGGATTGTTTTTACTTCGACGCGCGAGGATCTGGATGGCTCGACGGATTTCGTCATCACGCCCGATGACGGGATCTATCTTTCCTTTTTTCGCCTGGTCGATGAGATCGATGGTGTATTTTTTGAGTGATTCATAGAGATTCTCAGCTGTATTGGAGGTTACTTTTTTGCCATTTCGGAGTTTTTTTACTGCTTCTTCGTAGCCTTTGAGTGTGAGTCCAGCAGATTTAAATGTTCCTTCGAGTGACTTGGCAGATTCGAGGAGTCCTATCATGAGATGTTCTTCTGTCGTGTAACTATCCCCCATAGTTTTCATAGTTTTTTCAGCACTTTGGAGGACTTTCGCCAACTCCTGAGAAGCTCATGGTTCTGATGTATTCCCACTCACCTTCGCCAACTTTGACAGGGCGTTGTCGACTTCGGTTCTGAGTCCTTGAATATTTCCCCCAGCGCGTTCGATGAGTGATTGATTGATACTCTCAGAGGCATGGAGAATGCTCCGTAAGAGATGAAAAGACTCTATGATCGTATGTCCAGAGTTTTGAGCCAATTGGACGGATTCTTGGAGCCGTTCTTGAGCAGCAAATGTATAATTTTGATTCATATTCTAAGGGGATAAAATATAAAATTAGCACCTACATTATATAGGTGCTAATTTAGAATGCAAATATTTTTACCGCATGTAATTTTCTATATGTCCGTATTTGGTATTATTTCTGAGATCATGGAGCACAAAGAGTTCGAGGAAGAGGAATCCGATAATAAGGATAACGGAAGGAATCATGACATTTTCTCCAATATAGATATTGTAGACACCGTGAATAACACTGGCAATAATGACGCCAGACCAAAAACCTTGAATACTCTTCATACGAGTATACCCTTTCCAGCCGAGCGCTTTTTGACCAAGTGAGAGATTTCCTGAGTTATCAATGAGTCGTAGGAATGCAAAGCGGCCACGGGCATACAGAGACACGCAGACCATACTAAAGAATGTATGTGAGAGGTATCCGAATATAGCTCGGAGCATAGCATTGTTGACGATAGCTTCGTGTCCTTGACCCGCTCGGGAGAGATCAATCATATATTTGATATTTTCTGCGAAAGCAAATCAGAGAGCTACGAGAGCAATACTATAAATATAATCAGCAACACTTTCTGTTTT
>CALETF010000008.1 GCA_937920005.1 uncultured Candidatus Altimarinota bacterium | reverse complement strand
TCATGCAATGGGGTTCTGATGCATTTTTTGACAGTCTCTCATCTGTTGCAGCGCTTCCACTCTTCGGTAGTCTCGATAGTACTGCTGTTGCTCAGAAAGAGATACATAGGCGCATACATTTTCTTCAACAACTTTCGCTATTTATCGCTATGCGAGGCAAACCCATCCATATTGTGCCACCTATAACGCAACATGAAACAAGGTCGGAAATGGAGCAGCTACTCGAACAGATACAACTCTCAAAATATACTTTTACACCAGCTCTATTAGAATTTATCCAAAAGACACTTCGAGTGAATTGTGCTCCAATTGAGATTCGTCGGTATCTCTGGAAGCAGTATTGCTTATCAGCTTATCAGACATGAGAAATGGGGAATGCCCTTCAGAGGTCCAGTGAGCTTCTTTCTGAACCATTTTCTCCAGATGATAAACTGGGTATTTGGTTTGAGTATTATCTTGCGAAAACCGTATTTCGTGAGAAATGGGCTTTTTCATCATTGCCAGACGTTACCTCTTGGGACGAAGCAAGGTTGAACGAGTTTGAATCTTTACATCGTACGCATACTGAACTTCTAAATGGGTCTCTTGGTAGTTTTCTGACCTCACCAGAACCATTTAAAACTGCGGATGGCACAGTTGTATCAGATACACTTGATTTTGTTTCGACGCATAAAAAAGTTACAGTAGCTGACTAAAACTCTCCACTGATTTCTCTGCAATCTCTCTACACGCCTTTTCTGGCCTATCAAATCGATGGTAGTAGATACCACGTGCTCCACATGTTTTTGCTCCTGTGAGGCCAGGGAGGCCGTTTTCTAGTACCATGCATTCTGTAATCGATACACCGAGCTCTTCTGCACAGCGTAGCCAGACTTCTGGATCGGGCTTGTGATGTGTTATATCGTTTGCTCCGAGAATCACTGTGAAATGCTCTTTTATTTTCATTTTTTCGAGGACCCATGTGATACGTTCTGTAAATGCATTGGAGCCGATAGCTATTTTGATTCCTTGTCTCTTGCAATGCTCGAGGAAGAGGGGAAGGGAAGGGTCGAATTCGAGATGTTTATCCAGAAGCTCTATCTGGATTGGACCGATTCGTGCACGGAGTTCCGTGAGATCAATATCATAGCCATATTTTTCTTTGAGAAATTCTACGCTTTGTTTGAGAGACATAGTGAAATTTCCATTTTCTTCGAAGTCTTCTTTTACGGCTTGTATCTGTTTTTCTCGCAAAAATGTCCAGAGTGCTTGTCGAAACGCTGGTGCGGTATGTGCGATGACACCATCGAAATCAAAAAGAATTGCCTGAATAGTATTCATGAGAAATA
>CALETF010000007.1 GCA_937920005.1 uncultured Candidatus Altimarinota bacterium | reverse complement strand
TCAGCACAATATGTGAGAAACGTTCTCTGGATCAATGAACCTCGAGACCTCGCACACAAAGTACTCGAGTCACTCTATGCTATCAGGCTCAATCATATTATGAACAAGGAAGATATTCTTACTGGCTATATTAATCAGGTGAGTTTTGGGTACCTGAACTATGGACTCAAATCAGCGGCGATATACTACTTTGGCAAGGAACCACATCATCTCACACTTGCAGAACAAACCGCACTCCTCGTTCTCCCAAAAAATCCTAACAAATATGATCCATACAAATATCCAAAAGCTTTTCGGCAGAGGTTTGAGCTCATAGTCTCGAGTCTCGAATCATGATGAATTATCACACAAGACGAATCACGAACTATTCGTAGAGAGAAGCTTGATTTTCGTAGAGATCATAGACAGGTACTTCCATATGTTGTTGATTTTCTCGCATCTAAAAATCTCATGCAGTCTTGAGGAGCTCTCGAGACCTCGTTTGATATATGACTCACAGAACGTATTGATGCAATTGCTCGATCTGTTTTAGATGAGCTCTCTTGGCGAAATGTCTCAGATTACGGTATCCTGATTGCTGAAAAAACAGAACAAGGACCAGTATTGCGAGTGATGATAGGTGGTAAGGACTATCATGAATCCGAAGAGTGACAAGTCAATACAACTCTTTCCCAGAGACAACCTTGATCAACACTCAAGCCATTTACATATCTGCTTGCTTTTGAGAAACTCGGTCTTACTCCCGAGAGTACAATCACAGATCTCCCAGTACAATTCAAGACAGTAGAGTGATATTCGTACGAACCTAAAAATTATTCTCAAGATTATAAGTGAGAAGTAACCCTTCGAGAAGCTCTCTCACAGAGTATCAATATACCAGCCATCAAACTTCTCGAAAAAATCTGAATTCAGGTATTGCTTGATTTTTTACGTCATATAGGAATCTCTACACTTTCTGAATCAAGCGATCACTATGGCCTTGCGCTCACACTCTGAGATGGTGAGGTGACACTCTATGAGCTTCTTCAGGCATATTCGATATTTGCCTATGATGGACAGTTCTGTCCTATGGTATTATTCAGGTGATCAGAGTCGCCATGCATGCAAAAGATAGAAAAAAAATACACAGATATGATTCTCTCAATTCTCTCAGATAGATATGCAAAACTTCCTGGTTTTCCCGTGAATTCCTCTCTCGATTTTCCGGATAGATGGGTCGCAGTCAAGACAGGCACTTCTCGTAATTTTCGTGATAATTGGACAATTGGAATTACAGAACATTATATGATTGGTGTTTGGACAGGAAATAAAAATGGTGAGAACATGAAGTGAGTGAGTGGCGCTACGTGAGCATGAGAGATATTTGCACGTATTGTGTATGCACTCGAACAAGAGGAATATATACCATCACCACTTCAACGAGAAAAGCTCTCTGAGGAATACCTTGAGATCACGAGTCCGATCCCAGGATCCCTCTATAAAAAAGAACTTTCTCGAAAGAGTGAGCTCCAAAAAGTTGCTCTCGAGTTTCGTACGAATATCTCCTACGATACCTTTTATTGGAGAGTAGATGGACAGATATTAACAGGCTCAA
>CALETF010000006.1 GCA_937920005.1 uncultured Candidatus Altimarinota bacterium | reverse complement strand
TGCGTCTCTGCTCTCTACAACAATACACACATCAGCGTCTCTGACACTGATGGAAATGTCCTCACTTGGCATAGCGGTGGTCGCGCTGGATTCAAGGGTGCTCGTGAAGCAACTCCGTACGCTGCAACAATGGCTATGGAAAAATGCCTCGAAGAAACAATTCGTCTCTATGGCCTCAAACGTGCTCACGTGGTCGTAAAAGGTGTGGTTCTGGTCGTGACAATGCACTCCGTGCTATCGTCGCTGCTGGAGTCGAGATTGATTCTATCCTCGATGAAACACCAGTTCCATATAACGGAACAAAGAAAAAGAAAATTCGTAAGTTATAGTTCCAACTAAAAACTAAAAACTCTAAACTAAAAACTATCTATGCGTTACACCGGTCCAAAAAAGAAACTCTGTCGTCGTGAAGGGAAAAACCTCTTCGGAAGTGAGAAATACTCACTCACAGATTCAAAGCGCAAGCTCCTCGGAAAGAATGTCGGTCGTATGGGCCTCTTCGGCCAACAGCTCCGAGCAAAACAATCTATGAAACGTATGTTTGGATGTTCTGAGACACAATTTGCAAACTACTTTAAAAAAGCTGCTCGTATGCCAGGGAATACTCTTGAAAACATGCAGAGACTTCTCGAGACTCGTCTCGATGTCGCTGTACTCAAGGCTAACTTTGCTCGTACTATCATGCAGGCTCGTCAATTTGTCAGCCATGCTCACTTCATCGTCAATGGTAAGAAAGTAGATATCCCATCATACCAGATTGCTGTTGGTGACGTCATCGAAGTTCGCGAAAAACTCAAAGACACTCCACTCTACCGCACTCTCCAGGCTGAATCAGAGGAATTCCTCAAAAATAATCAGTCAGGAAAAGTATCAGCAGTAGAGTGGATTGATGCTGATCCAAAAGCATTCAAAATCACAATCAAGCGTCTCCCTGAGACTCAAGATTATGACCAGAGCGTCGACATGAAAAAGATTATCGAGTTCTACTCAAAATAGTTCCAAGTAAGTTGTTCTCTACTTCTTATCTATCTCTCCCATGCACATCCTTCATACTATCATCGGCCTCCCAAAAGTTACTGAGCACCGTCTTGCACAGGAAGATTTTTCACTGGAGTCAGTCTTTGATATCACTCCTCTTCCACGAGGATATGGGATGACACTCGGACACGCACTCCGACGTTCTATCATATCATCTATCCCAGGTACACGCGTTACTGGTGTAAAAATCGAAGGTGTGACACACGAATATACGACTCTTCCAGGTCTCCGTGAGAGCGTTCTCGATATCATGCTCAACCTCAAGAATCTCGTTCTTGATAAATCTGACACAGGTGTCACATGGATCTCACTCAAAAAGAACAAAGCAGGCAAGGTAACAGCAGCAGATATCAAGACTTCAGGTGGTGTGGAAATCCTCAACAAGGATCTCTATATCACAGAAATCGATCGCGATGGTTTCGAACTCGATATGCAAATCCGCGTTGAAAAAAACGTCGGTTACAAATCTATCGATACTCTCAAGAAAGAAGATGATGATGTCATGATTCTCGTCGTTGATGCGAGCTTCTCTCCTGTTCTCAATGTGAGTACAGAAGTAAAGAGTGAACGCTATGGTGACATGACGGATCTCGATCGCCTCTCTCTCACTATCAAGACAAACGGTTCTATCACTCCAGAGAGCGCACTCAAATTTGGTGCTCAGATGCTCCGTTCTTACTTTGACATTTTCTGTGATACAGAAGTAGTTATCGAAAGCGAATTCATGGGTGATGTCCGTTCTCTCCGTGAAAAAGAGAAAAAGGAAGCACACGCAACTGAACACCGTGAAAATTTCACACACATTGATTTCCTTGGACTCTCTCCACGAACACTCAATGCTCTCGTGAATGGTAATATCCTCTCAGTAGAACAACTCGAAAAATGCACAGAAGCAAAACTCAGCTCTATCAAAGGCTTCGGAAAGAAGGCTATGGATGAAGTCCGCGCTGCTCTCGCAACACAGAACAAGAAACTCCTCGGAGACGACTAAAATTAATTATCAATACTTCAATTACGAATTACGAATAACTTTAAACTAAAAACTTAAAACCCTAAACTTCCCTTTATGCGACACCGTTCCAAAAAACATCTGAAGCTCAACTGACGTGACGTCAATCACCGCGATGCAGTTCTTCGTAACTTGGCTTCTAGCCTCTTCGTTCATGGTAAAGTAGCGACAACACAAAAACGTGCTCGTGCTGTGACTCCTCTTGTTCACAATCTCATCCGTGTAGCGCAAGAAAAAGACACTATGAATACAATCCGTGCTCTCAATGCATCACTCTATACAGAGTCTGCTTCTCGTGCAGCAATTGATTTCGCAAAAAACACCAAGAAGACTTCAGGTTTCACTCGCGTTACTCCTCTCAAGTATCGTGTTGGTGATGCGAGTCTCCTTGTTACTCTTGAACTTGTTGCTTAATATTCCCCCACAGTATCACACTATGAAAACACTTTTTCCAAACAACGTAGAACGCAAATGGTACCTCATCGATGCAAACGGGCTTACGCTCGGTCGCCTCGCTACGGTCGTTGCTCAGAAACTTTCTGGCAAAACAAAGCCTACTTATTCAGCTCATATTGATGGTGGTGACTATGTCATCGTGACCAATATCGATAAGATCAAAACAACTGGTCGTAAAGAATCTCAGAAAGAGTATCACACTCATTCTCAGTATATGGGTGGTCTCAAGACAATAACTCTTGGAGAACTCCGTACAAAGAAACCATTCGAACCACTCAAGCTCGCTGTTGCTGGTATGCTCCCAAAAAACAGTCACCGTGATGCTATGATAGGTCGCATGAAACAATTTCAAGGAACTGAACATAGCCACGAGGCACAAACTCCTGAAATCCTTACTCTCTCATAATACCTCTGTCCTTTTATGAAATATACTTACGCTATTGGCCGACGAAAAACAGCAACCGCTCAGGTGAGACTCTTCTCTGGGAAAGGTGAATCTGAAGTAAATGGTCGCCCACTCAAAGAATACGTCACTCGTGATGATCTCCTCTCTGTTGTCCATGCTCCTATCAAGGCTGCTGGAAATGGTGAATATCATTTCTCTGTGAAAGTAGAGGGTTCAGGAGAGAGCGCTCAGGCTCAGGCTATTGCTCACGGTATTGCTCGTGCATTGGTCGAAGTTGATGAAGCATTCAAGGGTGCACTTCGTGAACAGGGTCTTCTTACACGTGATGCTCGCAAGGTAGAACGTAAGAAACCAGGTCTCCACAAAGCTCGTAAACGTATCCAATGGTCTAAACGTTAAAAATCTCACTTCAAAATCAAAGAAATTATGCCTACAATTCAACAACTCATCCGAAAACCTCGAGTGAACAAGCTCCGTAAGAGCAAGTCTCCTGCGCTCATGCAAATCCGCAACAATCTCGAACGTCTCGATATCCCTCTCGCATCTCCACAGAAACGCGGTGTATGTACAAAGGTTTATACCATGACACCAAAAAAGCCTAACTCGGCTCTTCGTAAAGTCGCAAAAGTGCGTCTCACGAATGGTTACGAAGTTATCGCATATATTGGTGGTGAAGGACACAACCTCCAGGAGCACTCAGTCGTGATGATTCGTGGTGGTCGTGTAAAAGACCTTCCGGGTGTACGTTACCATATCGTTCGTGGTGTATTGGATACTCAGTGAGTTGCTGATCGTAAACAATCACGCAGTCAGTATGGTGCTAAACGTCCTAAAAAATAATATTTCTCATTATGATAATCACTCAGAAACAAAAGTTTATTAACTATATTATGCAGGGCGGCAAGAAGCACCTTGCTCGTAATCTCCTTGATGATGCATTTACTATCATCAAAGAGCGCGGAAATAAAGATCCAGAAGCTATTATGGAAAAAGCATTTGAAAATGTCATGCCACGTGTAGAAGTACGCCCAAAACGTATCGGTGGTGCTATCTTCCAGGTTCCTGGTGATGTCCTCCCAAAGCGTCAATTCTTCCTCGCTTCTAAGTGGATCAAAGAATCTGCTCAGAGTAAGAAAGGAACACCATTTGCTCAGGCTCTTGCAACAGAATTTATCGAAGCATCTCAGGAAACTGGTAATGCATTTAAAAAGAAACTCGATGTCTACAAGAATGCTGAAGCAAACAAAGTGAATGCTCGTTTCGCTCGTACAGCAAATAGTAATCAGAATAACTAATTCGTTTTTTCATTTTTCATTTAACAGTATATGGCTCATAAGAAAGCACTCTCCTCAACCAAAAATGGTCGCGACTCACAAGCAAAACGTCGTGGCGTGAAGGTCTACGCAGGAACACCAGTTATTGCTGGTAATATCATTGTTCGTCAAAAAGGAAACAAGATTTTCCCAGGTGTTGGTGTTATCCAGGGAAAAGATTTCACACTCCAGGCTGTTGTGGATGGTGTTGTACGATTCTACGAAAAAGGTCGTACACGATTTGATGGTAAATCAGTTCGCTCTACCTACGTGACTGTCGATACAGTAACGAAATAATAGCAACGTAATTTCATAAAAAAACAATGGCCCTCATAAGGGTCATTGTTTGTATTTTAGCGGAAAATATATATCGTGAGGGGAGTTTATGCTCAAATTTCTTTTTCGCACTTCTTGGCATCATATCAGCCGTATGCCTTATGCCTCTCTCTGAGTTATATTTGGTTTCTCTGTGCTTTTGACAACACTTTTGATAGGATTGACAATGGTTCGTTTCTTGATGGATGAGCGTGCAAATCTCGAGAGCCAGTTTACGTATCCTCTCGCCCTGAATCCGCTCTATACCTTTGAGAGTCAGCGTGTACGTGATTTTGCACAGAGTCTGACAACAGCAGGTCTCCAGAAGCCACTCGAATATATCACCCGTGAGCAAGCACTCGATCGTGAGATACAGCGTAATCCAGGGATTACCAGTGTTCTTGCTGGGGAAAACCCGCTCCCAGACATTATCATTATTCCTCTTCAGGGGATGAATACAGACACACTCTGGACACGCATACAGGAGTATCGTGATTTATTTGAGTCCAGTACAGAGGTGACTAATCTCAAGTCTCGTCTTGAACGATTTAATAAATCCCTCGAAGACATACAACAAATATGGACAGTGCTACTTGTTTTTATTGGTCTTACATTGATTTTGATGGGCATGGTACTCGTAGCAATACTGAGATACCATTTACGTCTTTTTCAGGATGAGAGAATCGTGGGGAGACTTGTTTGAGCGGATCCAGTTTTTATCTGGTGACCACACACCCTTACTGCCCTTTTTTATATCGTCATGAGTAGTCTCACTGCATTTGGATTATTTCAGGCCTTTCAGTACTTTTTTTAGGAGAGGTCTGTGTTTTATGAGGAAATATACTCCCCCGATACAGAGTATTATAAGGGTAATCCCAGTAGTGTATTGTTTGATGAGCTCTATATTATCGCCTATAAAGTATCAGAGTATAATGAGGATTGTAAGCCAGATTGCAGAGCCACTCAGTGAGAGGACGATGAAACGAAGATACGGCATATGAGCCATACCAGCAGGAATCGAAATGATTTGTCGGATAACAGGCACGAGGCGACCAAAAAAAGTATAAAATGATGCATCCTTTTGAAAAAGTTTTTGTGCTTCATGGTAAGATGATTTTTTGATACCAAAATATTTACCATATTTTTCTATAAATGTATCACCGATATAGTATCAGATATAATAATTGATTGTTGTGCCAATAAAAACACCAGCGAGAGCCACGAGCAAACCGATAATAGGATTCATCATTCCACGGGCACTTTGTATACCAACTGCGATCATAGGTATCTCAGAAGGAAATGGTATTACCGAGGCTTCTATGCTCATCATGATAAAAACAGCCCAGTAATCTATGGTCTGGAAAAGATGGAGGATGTATCCATAAAAAGATTCAAGCATGTAAGGAAGATTAATTTTTAGCGATTATTTTGACGAGTTTCTGTACGCCATCTGGTATAACATCGACTTCATAGACGATGATTTCATACGTTCCTGGCTGTTTGAATTTGAAACCTCCAGTAAATTTATGAATTCCCTTGTCAGCAGCTGTAAAGGTGTAGGATTGTTGTGTATTTGGGAAGGTCACATCTGATTCCAGATTATTGGTGTCAAAATAGATAGTACCAAGATAGTTTGTCAGAACTTGTCCTGCGCTGTTGACGGCTGAGACTGTAAAATCAAATGGTGTATTTGTTTTTACTTCTGCTGGCGTGCTAATAACAAAATCAGCGAGCTGTGTAGCATTCTGATTTGTTACAGTGCTGACATAGCCATCAGTCGCGGTCAGAGTAATATTTTTGGTTATATCGAGGCCACTTTCTATTTCATAGATATCTATTTTATAGGTTCCTGCCTGTTTCAGGATGACATTTTTAAACGTCATAACACCTTTTTCAGCACCTGAAAAAGTATATCCCTCGTCATTGATACCGAGAGAGAAATTATCATAGCTTCATTCGAGCAAGTCAAAGTAAATGGTACCATTGTAGTTAGTAACAATTTTACCATTTTTATCTAATGCTTTGACGACGATATCAAATGGAGTATTAGCTTTTACCTCTGTTGGAGCTGTTACACTAAAAGAATTAAAGGCGCCAAAACTTGTCGCTGGAGTACTTGTGGTTGGAGGAGTAGTGGTGGTAGTTTTTCCAGGAAGTGTAATGGTGATACCTTCTTGTGAGTTTTCTTCTGGAGCTGAAGTAAGGGGGGGAGTTGTTTA
>CALETF010000005.1 GCA_937920005.1 uncultured Candidatus Altimarinota bacterium | reverse complement strand
CTATTCATTCAGCTTCTCGCCTTCCTCGTCTCGATATCTATATGGGCAAAGGACAAGATGGGCTTTGCCGAGCTATCAATTTTGGGGTACAGACAGTCTATGTCGATTTTGATAATGACGTTACCCTTCCAGACAGCACTTCTTTTGATGGAATATCAACCGATTGTAAAAATCCAAACACAGAAACAGTACCTCTTGCTTCTGGGGTTAAAAAAACATTTGATCCTTTTACCATGCCTATTGGTACTGGAAGTGATACAGAAGATCTCAAAACAGTGCAAAAGCTTCTCACTCGAGTTGGAGCCTACACAGGAGCAATCAACGGTATCTATAATGAAGCACTCACTGATGCCATATTCCGTTTTCAAAAAGCAAATGGAATAGTCAAGGAAAAAACAGATGACGGAGCAGGCACTTATGGGCCAAAAACTCGTGCAATGCTCAAGGCACTTTTATCTGGTGAACTGAATAAAACAAACAATACAACAGTAACCAATGAGACTGTTACAACGACAAATAACGGTACAACAAGTACAGACAACACAACAACTCCAACAACAAACCTCACACCGAGCCAAACAACTTCAGAAATTGGAGACGTTCGTGAGCTTCAAACAAAGCTCAAAGATCTCGGCTACTTCAAATATGAAGTCGATGGCATTTACAATAAACGTCTCGTTGACTCTCTCTATGCCTTTCAACTCGAGAAGAAGATAGTGACTGGAGAAGAAGATCCTGGCGCTGGATACTACGGCCCCGTCACAAAAAGTACTCTCGAAGAATCATATAAATCGTACCAAGAACGAAAAGAAGAAATAGCAAGTCTCGAACAAGATCTCGAAGCAGCAAAAGATGTCCTGAATACTTCACGAGAAAAAAAGAAGCTCGAATTCATCAATACTCTCAAAAAAATACCAACAGCAAAACTCAAACAAGTCCATCCAGAAATCCGAACACTTCAAAAGATCCTCAAACAAGTAGGATATATGGACCACAAAGATACAGCTATATTCTGAGAGCTCACTAAGACTGCTCTCGCAAAATATCAGCTTGAACTCAAAGTGATTGATTCTCTTTCTTCTCCAAACGCATGAGTACTTGGAGACAGAACAAGAGAGGCTATCGCTCAGGATCTCTACAATCGATGGCTCACGACCGACACCGGAAGTACCAAAGAAGTAGACAGAATACAAGCTGAAATTGATGCCCTTAAAAAGGTATAACGCAATACTATCTCTCCAACTAAAAAATACTCCTTAAATGGAGTATTTTTATATATGTTTTTTCCACCAACCATTTTCAATACTCCAACCATAAAACATATACCCCATGATAATGAGAAAAAGCGTTACAACGAGTGAAAAACCAAGAGACCAGTTATAAAGTGTATGAAACAGTATAGCAGCCATAAGCCCCAATAAAGCTCAAAGAATTCTATTTCTCACAGAGAGAAAAATCCATAACCCTAACAATCAAACAAATATATGAAGTGGCAGAGAGAAAAGAGTGCGTCCGAGCATCTGAGAAAGACTCAAATCAACACTGTAATAGCGAAAATTTTCTAAAAAGGCAAAACCAAGACTTACAAATGGGCTCAATATAGCAGGATAACTCATCGTCACAGACTGATACCACTTCCCTATTTCTTCATGGAACGGTGGCCAGAGAAGGCGCGTCAAAGAATCACTCGCAAAAGAGAGAAGAAACCAAGCTAAAAGAGATAGGACAATAGGCCACAATGTCGTGCTGTGCAATCTTTGCCAAGAAAATGGTAAAGAAATCATAAAAAATATAGCTGGAAAAAGGACCCAATCTCTCTGTATAAATTGGCCCAATCAAGGAATATACTGAAATAAGAGAAAAAAGACAGCGACAGCCATACCTCTCAGAATACCCATCCGAGTCTTTTCAATAAAGTCTTTTTTTACTCCTTGATACATCATATATGAAACTATGTATACCCAGAGAAATAGACCAAAACCTGCTGCCAAAAAAGCAAAAAATGTTTGCAATGCTTGTTGCATGATTATTTTTTAGAACCTGACTTCTTCTGAAAGACGATATTATACTTTCCTACAGAATATGTCTTTTCGAGAACCTTATTCACTTTATACCATCCGAGAATAATCCACGATCAGAGTATAAAGAGGAAAAAACCCACCAAAAAACCAAGGAGTGCTGGATTAAAAAGTATAGCTATTCCAAGAATGAGACACAATATTCAGAAAAAAAGCATAATTAAAAGAAAGATGAATGCAGTATAGATAAGATTTTTCCATAAACAAGAAAAATCCCGGTTAACCGGGATTTTTCAAAACATAAAGAGAGATTTATGAGAGTTCTTCAGTAAGTTCTCGGTATTTTGAACAAACGATAGCTTTTTCACGAGTCTTACGTTTCGTAGGAGTCTTGAAGTTATAACGTGTAGCACGGAGATCTGTAATAAGTCGTGAACCGTAGAGGAGTTTCTTGAATCTGACAAGCATCTTGTCACTTGATTCTCCTTCTTTTTTTGTAGCGTAAAAACGAGCCATAGGAAGCTATATACTGATAAATAAGTACTCGAATTGTATAGATTATTTCTTCTTGTCAAAAAAATCATCTTCACGCACCAGAAATTCAGGAATATGGACACGGATTCTCTCCATTAAGCGATCAGCAATCGATGCATCGTCATCAGGAATTTCAAGCGATAATGAGAGTCGAGTAGTAGTATCGTGCTGTGGTGAAACATGTAAATCTACGATATTGATACCCATTTCATAGATAATCTTAGTTATGCGGGAGAGCAGTCCTGGGACATCATGAAACAAGAGAGAAAAAGAAACCACTTTTCATTTTCTACCAACATGCCAGTATGCAGGAAGCATACGGGCAGGATTAACTCGACTCAATGCTCCGCATTCACGATTATGTACCATACATTTCCCACCAGTACGGAGCACGGCCACTATATCATCAGGGAACACAGGATGACAACACTGAGAAATCTGATGAGGGATGTGTTTTTCTCCTCCTATCATGATGTATATAGGCGTATCAGTAATTTGTTTTTTGAGTACTTTTTTTATTTTTTCTCGACGTGGCAAAAAGCTTGATGGCTTCCTCATACCTTGACCAATTTGGTAATAAAAATCTTCTTGTTTTTTTTCATCAAGGATACTCCCATAGTACTGAGAAAAATTAGAGAGGTCATCTGCCAGTTTTATCCCCTCAGCACTGAAAGCATCAAAAAGAAGCTTTTTACCGCGCTCAACAATACGTGCACGATCTCATGAAAGTCTCTTCACTTCGACACCTATTTGTGATTTAGCTTTGGAAGAAACAACAAAATCAAGCCATTGTGCCGCTGGATGAGCCTGTGGACTAGTAATAATCTCAACGATATCTCCATCTTTCAACAAAGTATCAAGAGTGGTGATTTTGCCATTAACACGGGCTCAAACAGTATGATATCAAACATCAGAATGAACTGCGTAGGCAAAATCAACTGGAGTAGCCTTGTGAGGCAGCTCAAACACATCTCCTCGAGGAGAAAAAACAAACATGGTAGGTAGAGACACTTTTTGCCCCAGAAGTGAACCCTGATCAAGAAGAGTATCCATCGTCATTTGGACAAGGTCTTGGTAGCCATCTTCCTTTTGCATGTCATCTCCATGGATTTTATAGAGGATATGTGAGGCAGTGCCTCTTTCTGCATTCTGATCCATTTGCTTGGTTCGTATTTGTATCTCTATTGGTTGTTTGTAACCATCAAAACCAAGAACCGTCGTATGGAGACTCTGATAACCATTTGGCTTAGGAACAGCAATGAAATCTTTGAAACGCTCAGAAAGTGGTGTGAAATGACCATGAACTATACCCAAAGCAGCGTAACAGTCACTGATATCATCAACAATAATTCGAATCGCGAAAACATCATAAATATCACGTATACTTTTTACATCATACTGTTTGAGTTTACGATAAATAGAATATGGTTTTTTTACTCTGTAAGACACGGATTCTCGATACTTTTCTGGAAGCATTTTTTTAACGCTTTCGACCGATTGTGTCAGAAATTTATCCTGTTCTAGAGTATAATGCGCGAGCTCCCCTGTTACCTGCAAATACCCATCGAGATCAAGCTCCCGAAGAGCGAGAGTTTCCATAGTTTCCTTGAAAGCATAGAGTCCAAGTCGAGCAGCAATAGGGGCATAAATCGAGAGAGATTCGTCGGCTATTCTTTTTCTCGTTTCAGCATTTTCGTGATATTGGAGACTTCTGAGATTATCGATTCTATCAGCAAATTTTACAAAAATACTCCTCACGTCTTGAGCCATAGCCAAAAGTGTTCTCTGAAGACGCTCAATGGTAGCCTCATTTCATCGATATTTAATAAGGCCTATTTTATCAAGAGCCTCAACAATACGACGAACATCAGATCAGAAAATACTCTCTATTTGTTCAAAACTACCAGTACCATCAGAAACAGTATCATGAAGTAGAGTAGCGAGAACTGTGGTAAGATCGGGCTCTATCACCATGAGCTCCTGAGTGGCTAAAAGTGGATGATGCACATAAGGTTCGCCAGATTTTCTCTTCCTCCCCTCGTGTGATTTTATAGCATATTCATAGGCCGTATCAATGAGTTTTTTCTCATCCTCACCATAGGATAAATAGCGTTTTTTTATATCTCAAATAACAGCTCATATATCAACATTTTTCATCAAAATAAGTATACAAAAATATCATTTTTTTCAAAATATATATTTTATTAAAAAATAAAAAGTCAATTATTTGTACAGGAAATAAGAAAACTGTTTTTTTGCAAACCAGAAGAAAATAGGGTAAGCTGAGGAAGATAGCACAAAATTATGTCTACAAACAATCCATCTACTTCCCCGACTGAAGCTCCTCAGAAGCTCGCAGATTTACATGAAACAACTAAACAAAAAGTTTTTTTAGATGAGATAACGAGCAACAATAATTTGTCAGATGCAGAAAAAAAATCATTCACAGAAAAATATCAAAAAGCTATCAATGAACTCCTAAAAAAATACGAAGGGAAAAAAGATGTCGTTATTAGTGAAATTAGCGATATTTTACAGAAGTTCAAAGAATCACTACAACATGAAAAAAATGACGATGACGATGCAACGGAATTCTCATCTCAGTCTCCAGATACTAATAAAACGGACGTAGACACAGAGAAAAAACTTGGGGACAAAGAAATAGATGAACACATAAAACAACTCTCAGACAAAATTGAATCAAAACTAAATGCACCATCTGCAACACCAGAAAAACCAACACAGACACAGACAACTCAACAAGTAATAGAGAAAACACTGTGAGATCTCAATATCAGTGCAGATATACCATCTATACCAAACGACTATGAAAGTAAAAATAAGCCAAGTGGATTTGTGAATATAATTATAAAGTTTCTCAGCGGTATATTCCCTTCCTTTGCAAACTATCTGACAATGAAAACGATGGGCTACAAAACAGAGAAACAAATGGAGTACACAAAAACAGCCATGAATAATCTCCTGTCAATTAAAGAATCTCCTATTAGTTCCATTATTCGACTCGATGATATAACAGAAAGAGAATACAGACAAATATTAGCAAATCAAAGTGACCTCGATTTTAGCACAAAAGAAAATGTCGAGGCAGCACTCCTCGGAAAACATGCTGACAACCCTAAATACAAAAAATATCACCGTATATATATAGGAATTGAGAAAATAGCAGAAGAGCTCGCTTCTACAGAATGAGTAAGCTATAATCCTGTAGAAAGACTCGAGCGTCTTCTTGATTGTAGTAAAGACGACACATTGACACCAACATATGAAACCGAAGACAATTGAAATAATGATGCACCTACAACAACAGAAGTGCCTCCAATCAAAAGTGATGCCCAAAAATTAGAAGAACAAAAGCAAGAAATAAAAAATGCGCAGGAAGCAGATATGAATCTCGAGAAAGCAAAAAAAGATCTAGAAACAGCAAAAACTCTACCAGACAGTCCAGATAAAGGATCAAAAGTAAGTGCAGCTGAAGCGAACCTAAAAACATGTGAAGATGTAGTCAAAAATATTGTAGAAAAATCAAAAACAAAAGTAGGAGAAATGCTAAGAAACGTAGAAAACTCTCTCCAAGATACCAAATTAACAAAAGAACAAAAAAATAAACAGAAAAAAACACTTGAATCACAACTAACAAAAGATCCAAATAATAGTGCCTTAAAAGATAATCTTGCAACTCTCACCTCAGAAATAAGAAATCTAGAAATAAAAGAAAAATCACTCAAAGAGACAAGAACAAAGATAAAAATAGAACAAGAGAAGTTCCCAGCTGATTCTACAAAAAATATATCAGCCACAGCTGCACAAGAAGCCGCACAAGAAGCTGAAAGATTAGCCAATGAAGGCAAAGAAGTAGTACAGACGCAGCAAACAAAAGAAGAGAAAGAGAAAACAGATGAAGAAGTAAAAAGCAATCTCGAAAAGATAGAAACTGAAATAAATAATAAAATATACAGTGATGAGGTAGGCGAAAAAAACAAAATAGACAGTCTTGAAACAGTAAAAATAATGAAAGAAAAAATAGCCCAATTCTCAGAAAATTATTCCGAGGAAGTATTACAAAAACTATGAATTTTAGAAAAGAAAAAACAACTCATAGAAAAACTTGAAAAAGCTGAAGGAAAAATTCAATTGATAAAAGACTTAAAAGTGAAAGAAAAAGATATGCTGAATCGTGGACGAAATATAAATTATGAAAATAGTGAAAATTGGATTGAGAAAACATGGAGTGATACACTCGAAGTAGATATAGATGGTAACCCTTTTGTTGATGAAACATTTTTAACAAAAAATCATCCAACAATAACTGCAGTATGAGGTCTCGATAGGGCGGTCGACATACTAAAACAAAACACCGAACAGCTCTCAATAGGAGATGGTGCAGATTATACGTCTAAAGATGGTACAAAATTTAAAATAAAAATATAATTATGACTACTACTCAATCAACATACGATCCACAATACGAAAACCTCCAAGAACTCATAGATAATGAGGCAAGTGGATGAGAAAAAAAACACGAAGTTGATCTATCAGATGGCAGAGTTTGGAAACTCAATAATAGTGAACAGAGAATTTCAAATACACATGCAAATGTGGGTGAATTTTTGGATAGTGTCATCAGAAAAAATGCCACAAAGATAGCAAGTATTATAGACGTAGCAGAAGATATCTCTTCTCGTCCAACTATAGCTCCGCCTTATGTATTTAATACTATGGGTGATTTTTGGAGATTTTTTCTTACAACAGGAACTACAAATGCACTAGATACAGTAAATCTCTATCTCAGCCCAGATACAGCATTAAATGTCAGACCCGGTAGAAATGCTATGGAATACGAATACGAGATGCCTGCAGGAACATGGACAACTATAGGCATATTAGAGCTCATGGAAGAGCTCTATAGTTCACAAAAAGTAGCTATAAACAATTTGGATGTCGCATCAAATAAAATAATAAAAGAAAGAGAACGAGCAGAAAAGAAAACAGAAAGAGAAGCAATGCGTACAAATAATCCATCAAGTACTCCTGGGGCGCCTGCTTGATCGCCAGGAATACTCCAGGAAACACATGAAGATCTCAATGTACCTCAAATCCAAACAGCACTTAATTTTGCAAAGACAAATAAAAAAACTGGATCCGCGTACAGCTTTGATAAAAAATGGTTTCCTGTGAGATATGAAAAAAATAGTTCTGGAGTAGAGACATATTTTGCTTGTATACAAGATGAAAGAGGTAACGTAACAGAAATATCAGCCACAAATCCATCAGAACTGATACGGAATATCATGAACACAACAAAGAAAACAAAAGAACAAAGAGAATTTGCAGAAACTGTAGATATGGAGAAATCATTCAGTCGTACAAAATTCGCAGAATTATGTGTAGCTGTAACAAAATCAAAATGAAAACGTGGAGAGTATAAGCTCGATGGTAAAAATTATTTTGTACATGAAAATATAAACACCTCTACTACTCCTCATACCTATTTCACACCACCACAATATACAGTGAGCTATCCTGGTGCAGGCGAAACAAAAACAACGGAAACACCATTAAATCTTCACGGACATGGAGTACCACCAACGGCTGACAATCTCATCAGTTTTCTCGAATGACATGAC
>CALETF010000004.1 GCA_937920005.1 uncultured Candidatus Altimarinota bacterium | reverse complement strand
TCTTTTGCAATATGAGTTCAGTATCGCTATGGATATTTTGTGGAAGCTCTGTTCCTTTTCATTGTACCATTGAAAAGCTCACTTCGTCTCGAAAAGAGAGGAAATTTTTTATTTTAAAATCGATAATCATAATTTTTACTTATGGGGCTATACTATCATTTATGCATGCCTTGTCAAAAATATACATGTTATAAGAAACAAAAATGGTGAAATGTCCCCAATTTCATGATTTATGAGATTTGCTCAGATAAGAAGTTTTGTATAATACCTGAGTGATTGACTGTGTTTCGGCGCCGTGACTTGGTCATGAACAAAAAAATTCTCAAACCTTTTTATTTTTGCAAAAAGAGCCTGAGAACTTTACCCAATATAGATTGAGACTTCGTGGAAGAAGTTCACTTAGTATATATCGGTGGGTTCATTTTGCAATACCCCTCATTTTTATGACTGCTTACGCCGTCTCTTATGATCTGTTTAAAACAGGTCAAAATTACCCAGACTTGATCAAGAAGATTGAGTCGTACCCTAAAGCCGTTCGAGTTTTGTTATCCTACTGGATTATAGAAACGAACAAGTCCGCCAAGGACATCGTGGCAGAACTTAAGCCATATTATGATAGTAATGACAAAATTTTTGTTGTTGCATTATGAAAGGGCAATTGGTGGTCAGATCATCTCTCTGCAGATATTTTGGAGAAGGTAAGACCCGTTCTATAGAAATTAAAACCCCCGCTCAATATGAGTGGGGGTTTTATTATTAGGACGATTGCTTATTTCTTATTTTTGCCATATCCCCCCTTTCGAATACACTGGCGGCAATGAATCAAGACTAATTTTGACAAAAATATATTTGTATTAATATAAATATATTGATGAAACTTGCAGAGTTAGATAGTCCGTTAATAGAATTACCGTGAGTAAACGAAACTTACAGCGGTTTTATAGTCTCTCAGCCACCTTATTCAGATACACCTGCTTTAGAGTATTGGCACTATGGTGATGGTGCTAACTTTAACCTTTGTGAGCAAAGATTGGTGTGATTTCTCACAAGAACAGGGGTTGAGACATACGGACATGTTTTACCAAAAAGAACGCAAAAATCTGCTGAATGAGAAATGTGTGGTTTGTGCCACGAAGTAGATAAACAGTGATGCGTTGTCCCATCTGATTGTCCTCGATCATATGGTAATCCTCTGTGCGGTCACGCTGATAATGCACTTGTATATCCTGGATTGGAGAGCTTGTTGCATATTTTACTGATAGGATGACTTTTGGAGGAAGATGATTTTATCCAGCATTCTGCTTGGCTCAGAATCATTGCTCACAAACTTTACCTGATGGACGTAATAGCAAAATGGAACAGTTGTATTACTGTTCCTAACTGTGAAGATGATAAATATTTCCATCTGTTTGGGGTGAAGGCAGATGAGACCAGTTATGCACCAGATATTCCTGCTAAGTTAGCGAGAAACAGACAATGGCAATCCCAGATACGTCAGCAAGTGAATCCATATATTGATTATCTTGTATCTAAAATTCGTCAAAAAATGCTATTAGATTGGCAGGTGCAATCATGACCTCATGTGACGGAGGAGGTAAGTCTCAAAATTCAAAAGATTATTGAAAATCGTTTTCCTGATTTTTGGTCAAAAAGTTTTCCGATGTAGGAGTGACAAGAAGGGATTTCTCAATAGACTGCCCGCAATGAATCAAGACCAAGCATTTCAGATTCTCACAATGGGGAAGAATGTCCTCCTGACGGGTGCGGCGGGGAGTGGGAAGACCTTTCTCATTAACCGTTTTATTACGTACTGTCACGAGCATAGTATCTCTGTGGCGGTGACGGCTTCGACGGGAATTGCAGCGACGCATATTGGTGGCATGACGATACATTCGTGGAGTGGGATGGGGATTCGTGATACGCTCTCGGATGATGAGATAGATGACCTTGTGTCTCGTGAATACCTCGTGAAGCGATTTGTGAAAACATCGGTTTTGATTATCGATGAGATTTCGATGCTCGGTGGTCAATTTCTTGCGACCCTTGATAGACTGCTTCGCTCGGCAATGGTTTCTCTCGAACCATTTGGAGGGATACAGATTGTGCTGGTGGGAGATTTTTTCCAGCTTCCTCCTGTCTCTCGCGGGATGGTCGAGTATGCATTTGAGCATAGTGTGTGGCGAGGTCTTCGTCTGACGCCATGTGTCCTCACGACACAATTCCGACAGGATGCAGAGGGTGATCCATTGCTCACAATTCTCAACGATATCCGTCGTGGTGATGTTTCAGAACTTTCGAAAAACCTCCTTCGCTCGAGGGATATTCCTGTGATGACCGAAGATCATACCGAACTCTTTACCAAAAATATTGCGGTCGATGCGTACAATATCGACCGACTGGCAGCACTGAGTGCTGAACCTCATACGTATCAGATGGAGGGGAAGGGGGCAGAGAAATTTGTCGAAGCGCTCAAGAAGTGATGTCTCGCTCCAGAGACGCTCGTCGTGAAGCGTGGGGCTCGTGTGATGTTTGTAAAAAACAATCCTGATGAAGGGTATATGAATGGTTCGATTGGGCACGTCGTCGGATTTGATGGGGGGATGCCGATTGTCGAACTCTTGGACGGTACTGCGATTATTTGTAAAACTTCGTCATGGTCGATAGAAGAAAATGGGAAAACAAAAGGAGCGATAGAGCAGATACCACTTCGTCTCGCATGGGCTATCACAGTGCATAAATCACAGGGGATGACCCTCGATACAGCCGTGATGAATCTCCTCGATGCCTTTGTCCCAGGACAAGGCTATGTCGCTCTCTCACGAGTGCGTTCGCTCGATGGTCTCATACTTCGTGGATTCAATTCTATGTCCCTCGAAGTCGATCCACGTGTCCGAGAATATGATGCAACACTCTCTCGCACTTCTCTCACGGTCGTCGAAGATCTGGAGATGATGAGTCCAAAACAAATCCTCGAAGCGCAAGAAGCCACGATTCTCCGATTTGGCGGAACCCTCGAAGCAAAGAAAGTACCGAAACAGGCAACACTGGATACTTCATGAAAAAAGATTCCGCCACATCATGAGACACTTCCGTATCTGGAGCAGTGACTTCCTCTCGAAGAAATTGCCGAGATTCGCAGCCTC
>CALETF010000003.1 GCA_937920005.1 uncultured Candidatus Altimarinota bacterium | reverse complement strand
TGCGAAATATTTCCCACACAGAAATCCTCAGATGATGAGCATAGTCACGAGGAGAGAGTGTTTTAGCTTTTTCATTGGAGTCTGTGGGCTGTGAGGACATTTGAGAGGAGCATAGCGATAGTCATAGGGCCGACGCCTCCAGGAACGGGAGTGATGTCAGCGGTTTTTGCGATATTTTCTGTGTCACAATCTCCAAAAATTTTTCGTCCATCTTCTGTTTGCTCGACATTGATTCCTACATCAATCACGAGACTGTCTGGCTGAATCATATCAGCGGTGATGAGGTGTTTTTTGCCCACTGCAGATATCACAATATCAGCATTTTTGGTTTGTGAACTGAGATCTTTTGTGCGACTATGACAGATAGTGACTGTGGCTCCTGCGTTCAGGAGTAACATGGCAAGAGGCTTGCCAACGATGGTACTTTTCCCAACAACAACGACATGGGCGCCAGATATTTCTCTGTATTTTTTTATGATTTCCATGATTCCTTTTGGTGTTCATGGTACGAGCCCTGATTCATTTCCGCTATACAGTCGCGCTATATTTGTGCTTGAAAACCCGTCAACATCTTTTTCTGCATTGATTGCATCAAATATGGTTTGTGCATGAATATGTGCGGGAAGTGGCGACTGAACGAGTATTCCTGTCACAGCCTTATCTTGATTGAGTTTTTTTATTTCTTCGAGGAGTTCTTGTTGGCTGATGGATTCGTCCAAATGAACCAAATTGGAGGTTATGCCGATGCTTTCACATGTTTTGAGCTTATTGCGGACATAGACTTCACTCGCACTATTATTTCCCACCATCACGATAGTGAGGTGTGGTTTTTGTTTGAGTGTCTGAACCTTATCCCTTATATCATGTGTCAGGGTATCGGCCAATGTTTTGATATCTAGGATCATTTAACGAATGATATTGGCAACAGACGGTATGGCAATAACCATGAGTAAGTCGAGGACAAGAATCAGAATAAGAGGCGCTAAATCAATCATGCCAACACGAGTTGGAAATACTTTTCTCGTGAGGTCGTAGAGTGGTCGAGTGATACTATTCAGAGGTCCTATTACGATATGGAGACCGAGAAGGGTTAGCCAACTCAAGATTACATCAGCAATCACTGCCCAATAGAGTATGCGCAGAAAAAATGCAAATCCAGCAAGGAGATAGAGTCCGAGAAGTGTCATGTTATGCGAGATGCTTATCAACGAGTGCGGCGAGACTTTCTTTGTCTTGGAGTCCTACTGTTTTATCAACGAGTTGTCCATCCTTGAAAACAAGAAGAGTAGGGATGCTCATAACACCATAGCGTTGAGCGATATCACCAGAAGCATCGACGTCGAGCTTTGTAATTTGAGCTTTGCCTTCATATTCGTGAGAGAGCTCTTCGACGATAGGAGCAATAGCTTGGCATGGTCCACACCAAACAGCGTACATATCAACGAGAGTGACACCAGAGGCGATAGCGCTATCAAAATCAGCAGAAGTGAGTACGCGAGTCATAAGAGAAAAATAATGAAATAAATCTACATCTGAGTATAGGACTTTTTTCTCCTTTGCAAATTTTTAGCACGTAAATTGTCTAGGTGCTAGTTTATAACTTGTTTCCCCATCGTGAAATATTTTTTTACTTTGATTTTTTTATAAAAATAGATAGTCTCCTGGCATATGAAAATCATCTTTGTAACAGGAGGTATTATCTCAGGTTTATGAAAGGGTGTGACGGCCTCGTCGATAGGCCGTCTTTTAAAATCTTCTGGATATTCGGTGAATATGATGAAGATTGATCCCTATCTCCAGGTTGATGCAGGGACGATGTCTCCCTATGAACACGGAGAAGTATTTGTGACAGAAGACGGAGGGGAGACTGATCTCGATCTCTGAAACTACGAACGATTCGTCGATATAGCTCTCGATCGTGGCGCAAATCCGACAACGGGGAAAATCTATCTCACTGTGATTGAAAAAGAACGTCGCGGTGATTATCTCGGCAAAACTGTTCAGGTTATCCCACATATCACTGATGAGATCAAATCACGCATTCTCGCTCAGGCAAATAAGGCTGATATTTGTATCGTCGAAGTTGGTGGTCTCGTGGGGGATGCTGAGAGTCCTGTCTTTATCGAGGCGATTCGTCAACTTCGTCGCGATGTTGGACCGACGAATGTCTGTTATGTTCATGTTGTACCTCTTCTCTATGTGGATGTTTCTGGTGAGTTTAAAACCAAGGCTATTCAGCTCTCAACACGTCAACTCCGTGAGGCAGGTATACAACCTGATTTTCTCGTAGCACGTTGCCCTCGACCTATTCCAGCAGAACTCAAGCCAAAAATTTCGATGTTTACTGATGTTTATGAAGAAAATATTATTGAGGCAACTGATGCTCGGACGATTTATGAGGTCCCACTTCTCTTCGAAAAACAAGGTTTAAAAGAAAAAATCGAGACTGTGCTTCACCTCGAACACAAAACTATCGATCTCACAGAATGGTCAGCATTTGTGGAGAATGTCGTTGCCCCAACCAAAGAAATCAATATCGCGATTGTTGGGAAATACGCTGAACTCGAAGATGCTTACATGAGTGTCCGTGAAGCCCTCGTCCATGCTGGTGCGAAATATGCGACGAAAGTAAAACGTCACTGGATTAATGCTGAGGAAATAGAAAAAAATCCGAATCTCATGGAAGAGCTCAAAACATCAGGGAAGCTCGATGGTATGATAGTGCCAGGTGGTTTTGGTTCACGCGGTATTGAAGGGAAAATCACGGCTATCAAATATGCTCGTGAAAATAATATCCCATTCCTTGGTATTTGTCTCGGTCTTCAGCTCTCTGTCATAGAATTTGCTCGCAATATCTGTGGCGTTACTGATGCGACATCGACTGAATTTCAGAAACCTGGAACACCATTTATCGATTACCTCCCAGATCAAAACGAGAAAATTGACAAAGGCGGGACACTCAGACTCGGAACACAAGAAGCGACTGTCCTCGAAGGCTCTCTTATTCGCAAACTCTACGGCTCAACAACTATTAGCGATCGTCATCGTCATCGCTATGAAGTCTGTCCAGATAAACACGAAATTCTTCGTTCACATGGATTAGTACTTTCGGGGACTTCTCATGAAGGTCGTCTCATTGAATATATCGAAAATCCTGCCTGCAAATACTTCGTCGCGACACAGGCTCATCCAGAATTTAAATCTCGACCAGGCAAACCTCATCCGATGTTTGATGGGCTTGTGAAAGCGTGTATTTAGTGGTCCAGTAATGGATACGGCTTTGTGGTTTTAGGTTTTCTCTCTGATAAAATAAGTGAGACGCATCCTGCGGCCATAACTATTGTACCAACTGCTAAACATGTATTGGTAATTGTATTTCCAACTCCATTATCTGTGAATAGCTCACTCCCCAGTGCTAATGACCCTCATGTAAATACTGCTCTTAGTCACCATTTTTCTAGTTTATTTTCATTGATAATTTGTTCTGTTACATGTACTGGTTCATCAAGTTGTGACCATTCTGGTCTACTATGTTCATCTAATTCTGGCATAAAAATAAAATTATATATACTAACGATAGATTCTATACTATTACAATAAATGTCAAATAACGACCATATTCAAACCCTCGGCGAAGTGTCTCGTGCTCTCTTTGATGGGTATGATGATGCGGCGTATTCCAACCAGTTTGAATATGGGGTGAGCGAGTCAGTTGTGCGAAAAATATGGGAACAAAATAAAGAACCTGAATGGATGCTCGAAAAGCGTCTTACGAGCCTGAAAGTCTTTCAAGAAAAAGCGATGCCAAAGTGGGGGCCAAATCTCTCCAAACTCGATCTCTCAAAAATATGTTACTATGCTCGACCCGAGTGAGCAAAAAATGCGCAAACCTGGGATGATGTACCAGAAACTATCAAAAATACATTTGAACGACTCGGTATCCCAGAAGCGGAGCGGACGATGCTCGCTGGTGTGGGCGCACAGTATGACAGTGAGGTTGTCTATCATAATCTCAAGCAAGAATTACGAGATAAGTGAGTCGTTTTTGAGGATATGTCAGTCGCGGTCAATGAACATGCTGAACTGATTCAAAAATATTTTATGAAATTGATTCCCGCGAATGACCATATTTTTGCTGCGCTTCACTGAGCAGTGTGGTCTGGAGGAACATTTCTCTACGTGCCAAAAGGCGTCGAAATAGGGGAGCCATTGCAAGCCTATTTCCGTATGAATGTGAAATCAGGAGGTCAGTTCGAACATACTCTCATGATCATCGAAGACGAAGCCACAGCACACTATATCGAGGGGTGCTCTGCACCGAAATATAATACCCCAAGTCTCCATGCTGGTATGGTTGAAATCTTTGTCGGAAAGAAAGCCAAAATGCGTTATACCTCTGTTGAAAACTGGTCTATCGATACCTACAATCTCAATACCAAGCGTGCGGTTGTGCAGGAAGAAGGCTATATGGAGTGGGTGGGTGGAAACTTCTGAAGTGGTGTCACAATGCTTTATCCATGTACGATTCTCCAAGGTCGCAAATCATCATGTGACCATCTCGGAGTTGCTTTTGCTAATGCTGGCATGGAAGTCGATGGTGGTGCCAAGGTAATCCATATCGGTGAAGAGACATCGTCCAATGTCCTCATGAAATCCCTCTCAAAATGAGGTGGACTCTCGACGTA
>CALETF010000002.1 GCA_937920005.1 uncultured Candidatus Altimarinota bacterium | reverse complement strand
AAATATTCCCAAAAACGCAAGAAAATTTCTCCTAAAATTACTTGCACAAAAAAAGTATTCACTCTCTTGGCTTCAGAGGCTGATTTTCTAAAAATTCACAGAAAATCATTTGACTAGATATAGTGTCTGAATATAAAGGTTGGACACAAGATATTGTGTTTGGTCGATTTTTGACCAACCCAAAAACTTCTCATTTTTCCTCCTTAATTTCTAATCAAGTTGTCGTATGACTCTGGACTCCATCCGCAAGCGCAATAATGAGCTTGTTCCCTTTGACCGCTCTCGCATCGAAAATGCTATCGAGCAGGCTTGCGTCGCTATTGGTTACAATGATATAACCTTTATACCCCAGATTACGACAGAGATTATTCTCGCTCTCCAGACTCGATTCGGAGGGACAGACTATGTCCCAAGTGTGGAGGATATCCAGGATGCTGTGGAGCTTCACCTCATGCGCTCAGGTCGTTATGAAGTCGCAAAAGAATACATCACTTACCGTCAAAAACGTATCGAAGAACGTAATGAAATCGTTGAGGAAAAAATCGAAAAACAAGAACTCAAGGTCCAGAAAAGAAACGGTCGAGTTGAGGCATTTGATATGGGCAAAGTTCGTCGTGTGTTTGAGCTTGCTGCCAATGGTCACCCAGCGATTGATCTCGATCTCCTCGTCAGCAATTTCCACACCAATATCTTTGATGGTATCCATTCTCGTGACATCGCTCAGGCGACTATCATGACAGCGAAGAGTTACATCGAACGTGATCCTCAGTATTCATACCTCGCTGCGAAGCTCTTTCTCATGAACTACTACAAGGATCTCATCGGTTCTGCAGACATGAAAAATTCTGGATTTACGAAGTGTTATCGTGAGGCATTTAAATATAACGTAAAATTTCTCGTTGAGACAGATCATCTCTCTGCTGATCTCATGTCATACGACCTCGACAAGCTCGCAGACGCTATCGAGCCAGATCGTGATAATATCCTCACGTATCTCTCAGTCCAGAACCTCTACGATCGATATTTCATCCATCACGAAAAAAATCGTCGCGAACTCCCACAAGCATTCTGGATGCGTGTCGCTATGGGTCTCGCAAAACGAGAAGTAGAAAAAGAGAAATGGGCAATCCAGTTCTATAATCAGCTCTCACAACTCCACTTCGTGAGCTCAACTCCGACACTCTTCAACTCAGGAACAAAACGAAGTCAGCTCTCATCATGCTACCTCTCAACAGTAGATGATGATCTCCACTCAATTTTCAAAATCATTGCCGACGATGCTCAACTCTCAAAATGGGCAGGAGGTCTCGGAAACGACTGGACCAATATCCGTGCAACAGGTTCAAAAATCAAGGGAACAAACGGTGAATCTCAGGGTGTTATCCCATTCCTCAAAATCGCAAATGATACTGCTGTAGCGGTCAATCAGGGCGGTAAACGAAAGGGTGCGCTTTGTGCGTACATCGAGTGTTGGCATCTCGACTTCCCAGACTTCTCAGAACTTCGTAAAAATACAGGTGATGAGCGTCGTCGTACACACGATATGAATACAGCGGCTTGGATTCCTGATCTCTTTATGAAGCGTGTCCAGGAAGATGCTGATTGGACACTTTTCTCTCCTGACGAGACACGTGATCTTCATGATACTTTTGGAAGTGTTTTCAAAGAAAAATACGAGAACTACGAAAGAATGGCTAAGGAGGGGAAAATTAGAATTCATAAGACTGTAAAAGCAAAGGATCTCTATAA
>CALETF010000001.1 GCA_937920005.1 uncultured Candidatus Altimarinota bacterium | reverse complement strand
CTTTTTTTTCTAAATTCCGCCTTGCAGAATCAGATGTTTCAAGTCTGTCATTATCATCATGAACTTCTGCTCACCAATCTTCTAAATTTTTTAAAAAATCCAAATCTCGCACAACATCAATCACATCACCTCTTTCAGCAGAAGAAAGGTTTCCTGACATGTGAATAATGAGTTGATTGTCATTTATTTCTAACGTGATAAAACCACTTATATCTCCTAGTGCTTGTAACAGTTCAGACTCATAATCAGCCAATTGAGGCTTAATAGCATCGATAGTCATAAAAAAACAAAATTGTTAAAAGATAAAAATCCCCTACAATTTCTCTAACTAGAATTAATAATAGACTCGTTTCCATTTTGTCAATAAATCCATGAAAAAACTACGTGTACTTTTTTTCGGAACTCCGCAACTCTCCGCTGATATTCTCTCCTACTTGCTCACTCAAGAAGAGTCTCTCGAGATAATCTGAGTCATTTCTACCCCTGATAAAATCGGCGGTCGTGGTCATGAAGTCATCGCATCACCTGTGACACAACTCGGACGTGAAAAAAATCTCCCCCTTTTCCAACCCGAGAAAATAAAAAATGAGGAATTTCTCACCATAGTAAAAGAACTCGCTCCTGATATCTGTATCGTCGTCGCCTACGGGAAAATACTTCCACAAATTCTTCTCGATATTCCTCCGATGGGTTTTCTGAATGTGCACACTTCCCTCCTCCCAAAATATCGCGGCGCTGCACCGATACAACATGCTCTCCTGAATGGCGAAGAGACCACAGGACTCACTATCATGCAGATGAGTCTCGGTATGGATGAAGGCGATATTCTCCTCCAGGAAACATGGCATATTTCTCCTTCTGATACAACTGGCACACTCTTTGCTCTCACAGGGAAACAAGCATGACCACTCCTCATAGAAACACTTCGAGGACTTCAAAATGGTAGCATCGTACCAACACCACAAAATCATAATGAAGCGACGTACACAAAAATGATAGAAAAAAAAGATGGCGAGCTCCAACCAACCTGGACGCTCGAAGAAGCCTATCATCGATGGCAAGCGTATACGCCCTGGCCAGGTCTCTTTACCCACTTTGGCGAGACACGTGTGACACTGCTTGAGATCGAGATGTTACCACAATGAGAGATGCTTGCTGAGTGAACATGGACCATCGTAGATGATGTGCCAGCGATTATTTTGCAAGACGGTTTTCTCAAGATAAAAAAAATACATCCTGCTGGTAAAAAACCCATGACAGGAGCTGAATTCGTACGCGGTTTTATGAAAAACTAGTTCGTTGTTTCTGGAACAGGGAGATAGACATTTGTTTCATTGCTGAGCTCGTATTTCACTGGCTTTTTTCATCCGCTATCTGTGAGGATATCGCTGACTGCAGCACGAGCAATGTCAAAAAATGACTTTGTCTTCCCTTCGATAGTTTGCTGTACCTGGTCAGCACGATCATCCTGAGACCATTGACCGCGACAGAGAGCCCAGTCAGGATTACTACAGAGACTATAAAATTTATCAGACAAAAGTGGCCACGCTATATAGCCAATAAAAGCGATACACGCAATCACGACCAACCATGCGGAGAGGAGGTCAAATAATCTACGTAAAAAAGCCATCATATATTATTCTTGTTCTCCAAAGAGATCAGAAATAGTTGCATTAGTTTTGAGCGCTTGGCGTACTTCGGTGACGTCATTGTCATTGATTTGCCCTTTAACTTCTGGCATACCGCCTCCAGCAATCGAGAAATTGGTTGGAAGAGGACCATTCATAAAGTTTACTTCGGCACGGACATTGACCTCTTTATTGGTATGAGGACATCGGATCATGAGATCAACTCCCTTATTATTGAGACCGACAATAGAGACATTATTTTCAGAGATTTTTGCGGTTGGATTCTGGTGATTGTAGTTCTGAATCGTTGATTCGATGATAGTTTTGAGAATGAGGAAATTCATAAGTATTGTGTGTTTGAAACTAAATTCAGTATATACCTTCCGAGTATAAAAAGCAACTCTTTGGGTATCGATTATTATAGTGATTATGCGAGTTTTGCAATGACCTTCTCGATGCGTGCAATAGCCTTTTCGAGACCAAGAATCTCTGTCATCTCAAATGCTCCAGGTGAGAATTCTTTGCCTGTGAGAGCCACTCGAAGAGGCCAGAGAATCTGACCATTTTTCTTCCCTGCTTCTGCGATTTTTGGGATCATCGCGTCCTTGAGAGCGTCACGAGATGGCGTTGAAGTGAATGTTTTTATCACATCAAGCCCAAATTGCAAAGCTTCTTTTGCTTGTGTGAGGTCAGTAATTCCCATTTTTTCTGAGAGGAGCAATGCTGTATCCACTTCTGGTTCGTGATAGAAGCACTCTGAAAGTACTGGGAAATCAGCGAGCGTTTCGCAACGTTTTTGCACTTCGGCTACAACAGCGTTATTAAAATCAGCATCGTGCGTGATAAAAGTATTTTCGTAGAATTCAGGATTGTATTGCTTGAGGTATTCTGAGAGTCGATCTACTAATTCATTTGTTGGCATTGCAGCGATATATTTACCATTCATCCACTTGAGCTTCTCTGGATCAAATATCCCATTGGCAATCTGGAGACCATCGAGAGAAAATGCTTCGATCAGCTCTGGGAGTGAGAAAATCTCTTTTGTTGTTTTTGAATTCCAACCAATGAGAGCAATATAATTGAGGAGTGCTTCTTTGAGGTATCCATTTTCGAGGAACTGACTCACGTGTGTATCGCCGTTACGCTTTGAGAGCTTCTTTCGGTCTGAACCGAGAATGACGGAGAGATGATAAAATTCTGGTGCTTCCCAACCAAACATACGATAGAGCAGGACGTGTTTTGGCGTACTTGGGAGCCATTCGTCACCTCGGAGAACGTGCGTGATTTTCATCAGATGATCATCGACCGCCATCGCGAGATGGTATGTCGGAAATCCATCAGTTTTGAGAAGGACTTGGTCGTCAATATCAGCACTTGGAACAGAGATTTTTCCTTTGAGTCCGTCAGTAAAGGTGATGACTTCCCCCTTTGGGATTTTCATACGGATGACGTATTTCTCCCCTGCCGCTATTTTTGCTTTTGCTTCAGCAAGTGTGATATCACGATACGGACTTCGAAAAGGTATCATTATACCCGCTTCTTCTGCTTTTTTCTTGTGCGCTTCGAGCTCTTCTTCAGTGGTGAAACAATAATACGCATCACCTTGTTCGATGAGTTTTCCAACGTATTCGCGGTAAATCGGGAGTCGTTCAGACTGGATATAGGGACCACAATCACCACCAGCACGGATACTCTCATCTGCGTGAATACCAAACATCTCCAGTGTATCGAGGAGTGCATCACGAGCACCCTCCACCTCACGAGTTTTATCGGTATCTTCGATACGGACGAGGAATTGTCCGTGATTTTTCTTTGCCCAGATATAGGCATAAAGAGCAGTTCGGAGGCCTCCGATATGGAGCTGCCCTGTTGGAGATGGTGCGAAGCGGGTACGAGTCATTGGAGACAAATTTTAAGAGTTTTGAAGGAGTATATGAAAATATGTATATTTTCAAAAAACTTTACTCTTTTATATTTTCTGTTTTATATATAATGCCGGCATGCACGGCATCCTCTACTACTCCACTATCTCAGGCAATACTCGTCTCGTCGGCGAGGCTTTGGTGGAGCATTTTCGGATTATGGGTGTCACTCTGACACTTCAGGATGTCGCAGAAGACACAATCTGGCAGGATGAAATCGATTTTGCACTCTTTGGTTCTGGGACATACGCTCATGGCATGATAGAGAAGAGCCTCAGAAAATGCGTCGAAGAAACTTGGAAAGAAAAAAAACTCAAAAATCTCCCCTGTGCTGCGATAGGACTCGGCGATCATCGCTATGACCGAGAGTATAATATGTACGCTGCAAACCAGATTGAATTATGGATAGCAGAACACGGAGGAAATCTCATCTGCCCTGCTCTCAAAATCAATCGAAGCCCACTCAAACCAAACAATCAAAAGATTATAGAAGCATGGGCAAGGAATTTTATTACTACCCTCCGTAAATAATGAACATCATCCTCACTTGATCGTCTGGCTCATGACTCCTCTCTGCGGGAGATATTGTGATGGAAGCACTCCAACATGCAGGATATTTTATCGTCGCTGATCGTGAATACCCGAGTCTTATCAAGGGTGGATGCTCGTATTTTAGAATCGAAGTAGATATCAAACCTGTTCACAATATCCGAGAATTTGCTGATATTATCGTCGCATTTGATCGTGTGGGTTCCAAGAATGCTCTTCCTCACGTGCGAAACGGCGGACTCCTCATCTATGGCGATGAAATGCACGATGCAATATCAGGCTATAATCAAACAATTCAAGAAAAAAATCTCACAACACTTTTTATTCCCGAATATGCAACGCCAAAGAAATTTGGGGCCAATGAACTCCTCTCCAATATGCTCATGATTGGAGCGCTCTGGCGTGCCCTCGGTCTCCCGGTCGATGGACTCATCAAAGCCGTTGAAAAACGATTTGCCAGTAAACCAGCACTCCTCGCGCTCGATATAGCACTCATCAAGCACGGATACCTCTTGAATGACGCTGTCATTCAAAATGAAAAATGAAGAATGAAAAATGAAGAAAATGATGGATTTTTTGAAAAATTTCGTCTCTCAACTCCCGACTTACAACTGGAAACTCAAAACTATAAACTCTTAGACGGCAACGAAATCCTCGCGCTCTCTGCCGTCCACCACGGTGTCCGGGCGTATTTCGCCTATCCGATGAGTCCGAGCAGTACGGTTTTAACTCACCTCGCCAACTGGGCAGATAAAACAGGCATGCACGTCGAGCAAGTCGAAGACGAAATCAGTGTCTCTCAGATGACCCTCGGTGCGAGCTTCGCAGGGACTCGTAGTCTCTGTGCCACGTCTGGCGGAGGATTTGACCTCATGACAGAAACCGTCTCTCTCGCTGGTATGATCGAGACGCCTCTCACGATCATCGTCGCTCAACGCCCTGGTCCTGCTACTGGTCTCCCAACCTGGAGCGGACAAGAAGACCTCAATCTCGCTATCTACAGCGGACATGGAGAATATGCAAAAGCAGTGATAGCTGTCGGTGATCATGCGGAAGCATTTACCGTTCTCGGTGAAGCGCTCAATATCGCAGAAATCTATCAAATCCCCGTTATCGTCCTCACCGATAAAACACTCGCAGAGACAAATATCACCATCGATGCTCAGAAGCTCCAATGAGTCGATATTAAGAGAGGAATTGTGTGAATTGATGAAGCGATAGATGAAAACTGCAAAAATGGAAGTGATAAAAATAAAAAATCCGACATTGAAGATTGAAGATTGAAGATTGAACATTTACAAAGTTCAGACCGCTATAAATTAACCGACTCTGGTCTCTCCCCTCGCTGGCTCCCAGGAACTGGACCTCGCTACTATGCCAATGGTGACGAACACGGACCAGATGGAACTCTTCGTGAAGATGCAGCCGGTGTCGCTGAAGCACACGAAAAACGTGTGAGAAAGATGAAACTCCTCGAAGATATGACCCGCGAACCTGGGCTCTATGGCAATCCCGATGCGAAAATCACTCTCGTCGGATTCGGCAGTACGAAAATGGAAGTCATAGATTTCCTCGGAGACACAGTGAACTATCTACACTACACGAATATCTGGCCGCTCAAGACCAAGACAATTAAAGAACTCGAGAAACGAGGAAACAAAATCATCGTGGTCGAACACAATATGACAGGACAATTTGCTGCTCTTCTCCGAGGCGCTGGAATACACATCGATGATACATGGCTCAAATACGATGGTCGCAGGTTTTATCGAGAGGAAATGGAGGCGAAAATCACAGCCCTTGTACGCAAAGAAAATATGTGGTACAATTCGCTTATATGGATGCTCCCGAAGAAAATCTTCCGCAAACGGTAACAGCTTGAGTTCATTGAATTAATGAAATACAGGAGGAAACCTGTAGCTATATTCAGCTTATTTTATGAACAAGTGAAGCTGGTGAGCATGTAGATAAAATAAAAACACTTGAACAAAAATTCTGAAAAATACAACGAGCTACAAAACTCACCTGAGGGAAAACAAATACAGTGTACAAAATTGAAACTGAAAAATGAACATTTGTCCTCAAAACAGGTATTTGACTCGAAAGAGAAAAAGAATTTTTCTGAGCGAATACTGATACATCACTTATACCAAAAATGTATGATTTTTCTGAGTTTTGAGAGAAGCAATGTATCATAATGGAATACAAATCATGAGAAAATGGCAAAGATGTTTGTGATAAAATAGAAAACTGGGAAGAAGTAGGACATCAAATGTGAAAAGTTCTTCGTGAAATTCACGCTAAGACATCTCAAATAAATGAGACAAGTAAAACGAAATCTACTGATGATGTCATAAATTACCTATCTTGGTGAAATACCGAAGAAGATCTCTCAGAATTACGAAAAATTCTTGATGAAAATAACAATGGAATAGTTAATTTACATGGAGATTTTAGTCCTCACAATTGTCTCTTCTCAGCAAAAGAAAGTTGAAACTACGAAGTTGCCGCAATATTAGACCCATCGGGAAGAATCTCTCAATGACCAGCAATTTTTGATGTGTTCTATGCACTGAATTGACGTTGGATAAAAGATAAACCATCCTTTCAAAAATGATTTTTAGCTTGATATGGAGAAGTAGATTTCGCGTCTGGAGAATACAGAATTCTCTCAAAAGTATTCTCTCAGTATCTTAAAACTCTTTATACTTGGATGGATACCCAGGAAGCAAAGTAGATAAATAAATTTTTGATAAAACCCTTGCAACAGGTACAAAACGGACGATACTAGGAGGTATGAAAAACAAATATATCCTCATCCTCGTGCTCGCTCTCATAGCACTCGGAAACGCTGCCTATCTCAGCTACACTGCCTACCAACTCCTCCATCCTGTCGCAGGTGTGGTCGTGAGTAGTGCATGTGATATCAGCAAGACGCTCTCATGCTCAAATGTCATCATCCATCCAGATACGATGATCGCAGGAATCCCCTTCCCCTACCTCGCTCTCGTCGTCTATCCTATCATCACGCTCCTCGCCATCTGGGGTCTCGTGAGTATGACAAATAAGCCAGCAAAAATCATCAATTGGATAGCTCTCGCAGGAATGTGTTTTAATGGATATATCATCTCTCAAGAAGTCCTCTACGTCCACGCCTACTGCCTCCTCTGTCTTATCT